>CALHQV010000290.1 GCA_938038035.1 uncultured Gemella sp.
CAACTTTTCTAGTTGTATATACAAAAATAAATATAAAATAATATTTCTTTCATTTAAGATTGAAGCGCTCTCTTATATTTGACAAATATCTATAATTTGCTAAAATTAAATTGTAAACAGTTAGTAAGATAATTTTATCATTAAAATATTTTGGTATAATTAATATTATTTTATTTCTTTTCAATTATACTATTTGTTGCATTTGATATTAATTATTACTGGAATATCTATATTGTGGGAATAATTCAAATTAAATAAATTAACCAATATTTCAAGAGTTGACCATTTTCCCAAACAATATGTGGTATTGTTACATGAGTTAATAGGTAAGGGGATATATCTATATATCTCATGCAATCTATTTGATTGTTCTTAAAACTGTGGAAGACTCTTTCGACTTCCATTTTAACGACTATAATACTATAGTCATATATTTCCTTTCGGTTGTTAAATTTATTTAACAATAAACTTTTAATTTAATGTCGGAAGCAATTCCGATCAATACTACAAAATAATAATTTACCCTAAATTTTATTTTGTGTTCATATAACGAAAAGCGGTCCATTACGGGCCACTTTTTGTTTTTATTATTTACAACATTCTACTAATTATTTTCTAAATAATACAAAAAAGAAGAAATAGGATTCCCTCCTATTTCTTCTTTAATTTTTATATTAGTCGATTACAGAAACTTTTAAGAAGTTTGTTGTTCCAGCGTTACTTACTGAAGTGTTGATACCACCAGTGATTACGATAGCATCTCCTTCTTTAGCATATCCTGAAGATTTAGCGATTCTTGCAGCAGTTAGTAACATTTCGTCTGTAGATTTAGCTTGTTCAGAGATTTGAGCATCAACTCCCCATACTAAGCTTAATCCACGAGCAACTTTAGCACTTGGAGTTACAGCTAAAATAGACGCGTTTGGACGGTATTTAGAAATTAATCTAGCTGTTTTCCCTAATTCAGTGTAAGTTACGATTGTGTGTAAGTCTAAGTTTAAAGCTGTGTATCCTACAGATACTCCAATTGCGTTTGTAATATCTTTAGATACAACTTTTTTAGAACGTTCTTTTAAGATACGAGAGTAATCTTGCATTTCTTCAGTACGTTTAGCGATTGTAGCCATTGTACGAACTGATTCGATTGGGTAAGCACCCGCTGCTGATTCTCCTGATAACATGATTGCATCAGTTCCATCGTAAATTGCGTTAGCTACGTCAGATACTTCGGCACGTGTTGGACGTGGGTTTTTTTGCATTGAGTCTAACATTTGAGTAGCTGTGATTACAAATTTACCAGCCTCATTACATTTAGCAATGATATCTTTTTGCATGATTGGTACTTCTTCTGCTGGTACTTCAACACCAAGGTCTCCACGAGCAATCATAATACCATCAGATACTTCGATGATTTCATCGATGTTATCGATAGCTTCTTGACATTCGATTTTAGGGATGATTTGAACGTGTTCACATCCTTCTTCTTTAAGAATACGTCTAACTTCTAGTACGTTTTCTTTTGTACGAACGAATGAAGCAGCAACGAAGTCGATATCTTGTTTACATCCGAAACGAATATCCTCTTCATCTTTTGGAGTGATACCTGGTAATTTTGTAGATACACCTGGTACGTTAACTCCTTTTTTGTTTTTAAGTACTCCACCGTTTTGAATAGTAGTGTAAATTAATCCACCTTCAACATCAACTTTGTTTACTGTTAATCCGATTAATCCGTCGTCAAGTAAGATTGTATCTCCAGCTTTAACGTCATGTACTAATTCACCATAAGTGATTGAGAATTTTTCTGTTGTTCCAAGAACTTCTGTCATAGAAACGATAACATCTTTTCCAGTTTCTAACATGATTGCATCATTTTCCATGTTGTGAGTTCTAATTTCAGGACCTTTAGTATCTAAAAGGATAGCTAAGTTAGTTCCTGTAGCTTCTCTAACTTCTTTGATTGTTTGGATTCTTGCACCGTGTTCTGAGTAGTCACCGTGTGAGAAGTTAAGACGACAAACGTTCATTCCTAACTCTACCATTTGTGTTAATGTTTCTTTAGCTTCAGACTTAGGTCCAATAGTACAAATAATTTTTGTTTTTTTCTGTATCATAATATACCTCTTAAATTTTAATCTTTTATTATTTTAACTTATTTCCAATAAATTTTCAAATAGTTTCCTAAAAAATAGTTATTTTCAAGAAAGAAAACGTTTTTCTTCACTAGATTGAAAGTTGTTTTGATACTTCATAGATATTTAAATCTACATTGTGAACATCAGCAAATACGTCTTCAAATTTAGTACTTACAAGTTTATTATTTTGGATACCTACAGCACGGCCTGATTTACCAGCTAATAATAATTGAACAGCGTAGTTACCTAATCTTGAAGCTAATACTCTGTCTTGAGCTGATGGAGTTCCACCACGTTGAATGTGTCCTAGAATAGTAGCTCTTACTTCTTCTCCAGTACGTTCTTTTAATTCTTTAGCTAATTCTTGTCCACCCATAACACCTTCTGCTAAAACGATGATTGAGTGTTTTTTACCACGATCTTCCCCTGCTTTAATACGAGCAACTACTTCTTCGATATCTTCTTTTTTCTCAGGGATTAGAAGACTTTCACTTCCTCCAGCGATACCAGCAAATAATGCTAAGTCTCCTGCGTTACGTCCCATAACTTCGATAATGAATGCACGCTCGTGACTTGATGCAGTATCACGAACTTTATCAATTGCGTCTACGATAGTGTTAAGTGCAGTATCGAATCCAATTGTGAAGTCAGTACAGCAGATATCGTTATCGATTGTTCCTGGTACACCGATAGTTTTAATGTTCATTTCATTACTTAAAGCCATAGCTCCACGGTAAGAACCATCTCCACCGATTACTACTAATCCATCAATTCCTAAAGCTTCTAAGTTTTTAATAGCATCTTTTCTAACTTCTGGGTTAGCAAATTCTGGTAAACGTGCTGAATAAAGCATTGTACCACCACGGTTAATGATGTTACCAACATCTCCTACTTCAAGTTTTTTAATATTGTTTTCAACTAATCCTTTATATCCTTGATATACTCCATAAACTTCTAATCCATTATAGATTGCTGTTCTTACAACGGCACGCACAGCTGCGTTCATTCCTGGTGCATCCCCACCACTTGTTAAAACTGCGATTTTTTTCATGTAGTCTTACCTTCCTCATAATTTTATTAATTATTTTTAAATTTACCTATCAACAATATCATATTTTTAAGATTTTTTCTAGTAAAAACAGAATTTTGTTTTATTTTTGTTCGATTATTTTTGTTTTTTTACTTATATGTGATTTTGATGCGTTTTCCAGGGAACTTTTCCAAAAATTTCTGAACAAATTCATGTTCGTTATTAATTGTAATTGTCTTCCCTTTTGTAGAGTCGTTATCAAGCAAGGCTATTACCTTAACTCTTCCAGCATCAGCCTTATATTCACTTAAAAGCTCTAATATTTCTTTATCAACAATTGTATAGATAGTTTTTATATTAGTTAGGCAGTATTCTCTATAATTTTTTAAACTAGCAATTTTCTCTAGGATATACTGTTCTCTTCCATTACGAAGTTGTTTTTTCAAAGTCATAACGGCGAAACTTCCTACTTTTATAAATATATTAGCATACCTAAATACACTTGGAAAAACTGTGACATCATAATCATTTTTTCCATCATTAACTGTTAAAAACGCCATGTAGTCACCATTTTTAGTTCTTATCTCTTTTCTCGTTATGACTTCTACATAACTATCGCTAACTTCACCACCAATATACTGCAACGGTAAATAAGCATACTTCTCTTTTTCTACCTGGACCGGATGTTTTAAGAAATATGTCCCTGTGACTTCTTTTTCCATTTGGATTTTCTCTGTAATTGAATAGTCTTCTATCTCTTCTACCTTTAATGTTAGACCACTTTCTGCAGACAATGCAACACGTACATTATTTATAAACTGCCTATTATCTGAATAATAATCATTTACCTTTTTCATCAAAGTGGCTCGGTTATAACCAAAAGTATCTAAAGCGCCAGCCTTAACTAGTGAAACTGCAGCTTGATAATCAACCTTTTTATTCATACGTTTTAAGAAATCATCTATATCTAGATAAGGTCCAAAATTAATTCTGTCTTGAACTATTTCATATCCACTTCTATAACCAACATTTTTTATCGCAGTCAATGCAAAAACAATGTCGTTTTTAAAAACTCTAAAATTAGCTAAACTTCTATTAACATCAGGTTTTACTAAATTAATACCTAGATTCATAAGTTCTTGTTTATACTCATTTATTTTCTTCTCGCTACTTATTACGTTATTTAATAAAGCTGTCATAAAATACTTAGTATAGTAAACTTTTAAATACGCTAAGCGATAAGCTAGCATACTGTATACGACCGCATGACTCTTATTAAAACCATAATTCGCAAAGGTAACAATAAGCTCAAAAAGACTCTCGGCAACTTTTATGTCATAACCAGCTGCAACACTTTTCTCTACGAAGATTCGTCCATAGTACTCAAGGTCTTCTTTTTTCTTTTTACTTACCGCTCTTCTCATATTATCCGCTTCATTGAGGCTCATATGGGCGAAGTTCACCGCAATCAACATAATCTGTTCTTGATAAACAATTACCCCATAAGTATCCTTTAATATTTTCTCTAAATGCGGATGTGGATATACTACTTGCTCTTCCTTATTTTTTCTGCGTACATAGACTTCAATCTGAGCCATCGGACCCGGTCTATAAAGAGCATTCATAGCAACAATATCATTAAATTCAGTAGGTTTTAGTAAATTCAGTTTCTCCTTCATCCCACTTGATTCAAACTGGAAGATACCTTCTGTCTTACCTTTTGCAAATAATTCATAGACCTTAGGATCTTGATAATTAATTTTTGTTATATCGAATGTCGGGTTTTCTTTTCTAATTTCTTCGACAATACTAGATACCATAGTTAGATATCTAATACCCAAGAAATCTATTTTTAATAAACCAACACTCTCTACATCATCCATCGTCCATTGAGTTAAGTACTTCGTCATATTCGATTCTGCTAAAGGTGCATAATTAACCAATGGTTTATCATCACTTATTACTATACCAGCCGCGTGTACTGATGGATTTTTCGGTAAATGCTCTAAGCTCAGCGCTATACTGAACCAACGCTTATTAATATTACTTGTATTAATAAAGGTTCTTAATTCTTCTGATATCTCATAACATTCTTTTAATGTTCTTGTAGAGCTAATATTACTACTAATAAACTTCAGAGTTTGTTCATCAAACTGCAATATTCTTGCTGATTCTCTGGCTGCACTTTTCGATTGAAATGTTGTAAAAGTAATAATCTGCGCTACCTTATCAGAACCATATTTTTCTTCCACATATTTTATGACCTCATCACGTCTAGTGTCTTGGAAGTCTATATCTATATCAGGCATAGATATACGCTCTTTGTTTAAAAATCTTTCAAACAGCAAGTTGTATTCTAATGGATCCGCTTCTGTTATATCTAGTAAATAACATACTAAACTTCCAGCAGCACTACCACGGCCTGCACCTACTAATATTCCATTATCTTTGGCATACTTAACAAAATCATAAACGATTAAGAAATAGTCATTGAAGCCCATCTCATCGATAATCTTAAGTTCATAATTGTAACGTTTTTTATAATGATATAAATCTTTACCTATTAACTTTTCCTTAACACCTTTTTGAACTAAGTAATGCAAGTACTCTTTAGAAGATAACTTTTCGAATATCTCTTCTTTTTCTCCGTAGATATACTTAGGCAAATGATATCCTGAAAAATTCAATTCATATTTACAGCTATCTATTATTAATTGTTGATTAGCAAATGATCTTTCAAAAATAGCATACAGCTCTTCATCTCCTAGAGCTAAGATTTCTTCAAAATCCTTTTGTTCTCTGACAAAGTCTTCTCCTGAGATAGTCGTAAGTTCCTGTATATTAAGTTTTTTATTATCACGGATAGCGCGACTAACAATGACTTGCTGATAGTGCTCTTTATTTAGATAGAAACTTGGTTTAGTATAAACGATATTATCAAAATCACTATAAAGACCTACCTGGAAACTCTCATTAAAACCGAAATAAAAATTATACTTACTTAGTAAATTTTTTAAATAAGAGAATTCCATACTATCCCTAAGCTCATCTACAACAATCAAGACAAAGTCTTCTCTGTAATCAATCATATCATTAGAAAAATCTTCTACAGTCCACTCTTCTCCATTCATAAGCTTCGTCGAAATCTCTAATAATTTATAAAACATCTCCTCTGTTTTACATAGTAAATTGAATTTCAAAAGCCCTATCCCATAACCTAAGTTAACTTCTAAACCTTGAATTAAGTCTATCCCTGCTTTTTTAGAAGCCTTATAAGCTTTTATAGCACCGTACATATTCGGATCAACAATAACCACTGATTTCTGATTATCTTTTACTAATTTTGAAAACAGACTCTCATACTTAATTGTACTATTCAACAAGTCATAGGCACTATGTACTTGCATATTGTAATACATACTAATATCCTCCTTTCTTCGTTATTTTATATTATCTATAAGATATTATCCGCAAAGTGGGTTATACTCATCCTCATCTGACGAACAACCCATATTTTCTCCATGGTTTTTGCTCTCTTCATTAAAGTAACGATATACTCTCTTATTGTCATCACCCATAAAATAAATTGGATTAAATTGAGTATATTTCATATTTCCTTCTTCATCTAGAAGATTTTCACAAACAACTCTTCGTTTTATAGATGCTACAAAATTCGTGTATTTTCCATATACAGAAGTATTTTCAACTTTACATTCAAGCGATAATATACATTCATCCATAATCGGAGCATCGATATATTTTGCCGGATCATATGTCATATCAGCCATACCAATTTTATTCTGACCTGAATGGAAGCCTGCAATCTCCACCTTACTAAGTATTTGTTGGCAAGGTACGTTAACAGTAAACTCTCCATATTCTTTAATATTATTTACAGCATTACTGTCTGTTGTAAGTCCAACTGAAATCATATCTCCTAGTGAATACGATGAACTACAAGCTGTCACATTATACTTCCATTTTTTATCCTTATAACCTATTAATATTACAGGAAATCCGTAATATAACTTACTGGTTTTAGTTTCTAATTTCATCTTTTTCTGTCCTTTTTCTTATTTTCCTCTTATATTTAAACTTCCCTATTTTTATCTTTTTGCTATAAAAGCTAATGTCTTTTCGTCTGAATTCTCTTCGTTATATTCGAAACCATCAAATTTAATCTGTTTCATTTCGTCTACCGAAGAAACTTTGTTTTTTATAAGTTCAGTTAAAAACTTACCTCTGGCTTTTTTTGAAATAGTCGAATGAACTTTTAACACTCCATCTTTTTCTTCCATAAAGCTAATTCTAATAAATTCATCCCTCTGTTCTTTTGAAAATACCTCTTCAAATTCACTAGAAAGTAATGACACGACTAATTCTTCGCCCTTGATACTCTTATCATAGTCTTCACGCCAGAAGTTTTTCAAAGACTGACTTGATATTTTGATATTTTGTAAAAAGTCTAATCTATGCTCTTGAATTAAATCATAAGCACCTATTACACCATATAAAGATGTTGTAATAAACACATTTTCTTTTATATATTTTTTATCAGTCTCATCAAAACCAGCACGATCTATATTTCTATACATTAGGCCATTAAATAGATCTAACGCCTCAAAACTTTTTGCTGTTTTGTTATTAATTTTTTCCCAACGAGAAAATTCCTCCACAGCCTTCTCATCTTTGATTTTGTAGGCTTTAGCCAAGTCTTCCACACTTAATTTAGCTATTTCACTTACTATTTCAGTACTTTTGTCACTTAGACTTACCGTACCATATGGAATAGCCTTCTTGTTTAACTCTTTGGCTGTTGGTATTAAAATTTTCATCATTATTCCTCTTCTTCAGGTAATTCTAAGAAGCTGTTTTCAATTAAGCTTTCAACTTCCATTAATACGAAGTTGTACTCAGTTGTTTCTATAGCTGGATCGATAATTAATGTATTAAAGTAGCCTACTACGAAATCACGGTTAGCAATTTCTAGTTTAAACATATATTCACTGATTTCATCTACTAAAAATGCTGTTTCTTTAAGAACTTTGTCTTCATAAGAGTTAGCGTAGTGAACTGTTTCTAAAAGTCTGCGGATTTCTAAGTCTGCATGCTCTTTAGCAAAACGATCACGAATGTGTTTTGCAAGTTCCTCAGCTTTAAGATTTTCTGTGTTAATATTTTCTTTTTTCAGTACTTCTTTCTCTTCTAATTTTGCTAATAATGCTGTTAAAGATTTGTGTAATGTATTCATTTAATTTTCTCCTATATTTACAATAAATTTTTTAAAACTTTCTCTATATATTTTATAAGAAAA
>CALHQV010000291.1 GCA_938038035.1 uncultured Gemella sp.
AAATAGTTTTAATTTGAGTTGATTTTATTTTTTAAAAAAGCGGTAAAAATTTGAAAAAAACGCGATTTTATCGTATAATATAATGATGTAGATTTATATTTAATGACTGGAGGAAGATTGTGGAAATAGAACAAGTTATAAAGATTTCACAACTCTATGATTTTTACTCTGAATTACTTAGTGATAAACAAAGACAGTATTTAGATGACTATTATTTTAATGATTTATCACTAACAGAGATTTCTGAAAATTATAATATATCAAAACAAGCTGTATCTAATAATATTAAGAGAACAATATTAGAATTAGAACAGTTTGAAGAGAAGTTAAATTTAGTTAAATTAAACAATCAGAGATTGTTTTTACTAAATGAGATAAAAAAATCAACTACTGATACAGAAGTACTAACGTATGTTGAAGAATTGATAAAACTAGAAAATTAGGAGAGCTTGTATGGCATTTGAGAATTTATCAGAGAGATTACAAAATACAATAGCTAAGCTTACTGGAAAAGGTAAAGTTTCAGAAGCGGATGTAAAAGAAATGATGCGTGAAGTTAGATTAGCTTTATTGGAAGCGGACGTTAACTTCAAAGTTGTAAAAGAATTTGTTAAGAAAATAAGTGAAAGAGCTGTTGGAACAGAGGTTATGAAATCTCTTACTCCAGCACAACAAGTAGTAAAAATCGTAAATGAAGAATTAGTTGACCTACTAGGTGGATCTAATGTTGAATTAAACCAAGGTGGTAAAATTACTACTGTTATGATGGTTGGTCTTCAAGGGGCTGGTAAAACAACAACAGCAGGTAAATTAGCGCTTAAAGTTAAAAAGACTATGAAGAAAAAACCGCTTCTTATTGCTGCTGACGTTTATAGACCTGCTGCAGTTCAACAATTAAAAACATTAGGTAAGCAACTTGATATCGAAGTATTTTATGTAGATAAAGATCCAGTAGATATTGTTAAGGATGGATTAGCTTTTGCTAAAGAAAATTACTTCAATTATGTAATTATCGATACAGCTGGACGTCTACACATCGATGAACTATTAATGGATGAATTGAAAAACATTAAAGCTGCTACAACACCAGATGAAATCTTACTTGTTGTCGATTCTATGATAGGGCAAGAAGCAGTTAATATTGCGACTTCATTTGATGAACAACTTGATATTACTGGTTTAGTACTAACTAAGTTAGATGGTGATACTCGTGGTGGAGCCGCACTATCTATTAAGTCTATTACAGGAAAACCAATTAAGTTAGTCGGTATGGGTGAAAAAATGAATGACCTTGAGTTATTCCACCCAGAACGTATGGCATCTCGTATTTTAGGTATGGGTGACGTACTTACATTAATTGAAAAAGCACAAGCTTCTATCGATGAGGATGAAGCTAAAAAAATGCAGGAAAAGATTCTAAATCAAAGTTTTACTTTTGAAGATTTCTTAACTCAATTAGAACAAGTTAAAAAATTAGGTAGTCTTAAAGATATACTTGGAATGATTCCAGGAATGGGTAAACTAAAAAATATGAATTTAGATGCTGTTGATGAAAAACAATTTGTCTATATCGAGGCTATTATTAAGTCAATGACAATTGAAGAAAGACAAAATCCTGATATTATAAATGTACCACGTAGAAAACGTATTGCCCAAGGTAGTGGTCGTCCACTTAATGAAGTTCATAAACTTATCAAACAGTTTGAAGAAATGAGAAAAATGATGAAACAATTCGGTGGACTTATGAATGATAAATCTAAAAGAAAGGGTCTTGGAAGAATGTTTGGTGGCAAACTTCCATTCTAGTTAATTATGAATAATATAGTTTTATTCCAACCAGAGATTCCAGCTAATACAGGAAATATTGCACGTACTTGTGTTGGAACTAATACAAGATTACATTTAATTAGACCGCTAGGATTCTCTATTGATGATAAACATGTAAAAAGAGCTGGTTTAGATTATTGGGAACATCTAGATTTAGTTGTTTGGGATAGTTTTGATGAATTTTTAGAAGCAACTAATGATAAGCACTATTATCTTATAACTAAATTTGGAACAAAAAATTATTGTGATTTTGATTTTTCAAATGCAGATAATGAAGATATCTATTTTATTTTTGGTAGAGAGACAAAAGGTTTACCAAAGGAATTTAGAGAAAAATATAGCGAACAAGCATTGCGTATTCCAATGAGCGAAAATGTTCGTTCTCTAAACTTATCTAATACAGCTGCATTGATAATTTATGAAGCTTTAAGACAGCAAAATTTTAATAAGTTAAAATAGTATGTGAGGGGAGAATTTAGGGTTTTTGTCTTGAATTATCCCCTCTAAATAAGAATATATAAGGAGAAAATCATGACATTTGTTGAAATTATAGATGATAATAACTTAGTAGAAGATAGTACAAAAGATATGTTATTAAAACTATTAGCTTGTGCTGCTGAGTATGAAGGTGTTGATACTGAGATTACTGAGATGTCGTTATCATTTGTTAGTAAAGAAGAAATACAAGAAATTAATCGTGATTATAGAGGAAAAGATGTTCCTACTGATGTAATTTCTTTTGCTCTAAATGATGAAGTAGAAGATGAAATTGATATTATTGGTCTTGAAGATGAGATTAATTCTATTGGTGATGTGATTATCTGTGTAGATATTGCTCATGAACAAGCAAAAGAGTACGAACATAGTTTTGATAGAGAAATAGGTTTTCTTGCAGTACACGGATTTTTACATTTACTAGGTTATGACCACATGACTGAAGAAGATGAAAAAGAAATGTTTGGTAAACAAGATGAGATTCTTGAGAAGTTTGGTTTAAGGAGATAAACATGTTTGAAGAACAAATTAAAACGGGATTTGTCACAATTATAGGTAGACCTAATGCTGGTAAATCTACGTTATTAAATAATATATTACAACAAAAAATAGCAATAATGTCAGATAAACCACAAACGACGCGTAATATTATAAATGGTGTTTATACTGATAATGACTCACAAATAGTCTTTATTGATACGCCTGGTATTCATAAGCCAAAACATAGACTTGGTGATTATATGATGAAACTTGCTAGTAGTGCAATTCAAGAATCTGAGATAGTTTATCTAATTATAAATGCCAGTGAGAAGTTTGGTCCTGGAGATCAACATTTAATAAACATAGTTAAGGAATTAAAAGTTCCAACGTTTTTACTAATTAACAAAATCGATTTAATTTCACCTGAACAATTAATTCAGATAATTGAATTTTATAAAGATTTATATGATTTTGTTGAGATAGTTCCTATTTCAGCATTAAAATCAATAAATGTTGATAACCTGTTAAACACAACAAAAAAATACTTACAACCAAGTTTTAAAATGTATCCTGATGATGTAATTACTGATTCTCCGGAGTATTTTGTTATTTCAGAATTCATTAGAGAAAAAGTATTACAATTAACGGAGCAGGAAATTCCTCATTCGATTGCTGTTGTAATTGATAGAATAGAGAAGCAACCTGGTAAAAAGAAAAATATTATCGCTACAATTGTTGTTGAAAGAAAATCACAAAAAGGTATGATTATTGGAAAACAAGGTAAAATGATTAAAGAAATTGGTTCTAGAGCAAGAAAAGATATTGAGGTCCTTCTAGGAGAGAAAGTATTCTTAGAGCTTTGGGTTAAAGTTATTGATAACTGGAGATCAAAACCAAACCAAATTCGTGACCTTGGCTATAGGGATGATATCTTTGACTAATAGAAATTTTATTACAGGAATAATAATAAAAAAAATAAGATATAGAGATTACCATGAAATATTACATGTTTTAACTGAACAAGGTAATATAGAAAGTTTTTTTTATGAAAATGTCCATAAAAGTAAGAAAAAAATTAAGGTAAGTACACCATATGAGGTATCTATTAATTTTTTTCCTACTAGTGGTATGAACAAAATTACAAACCTTGAAATTGAAAATACGTATACAAATATTGTATATGATATATTAAAAAATAGTTATGTTGCCAATATGTTGGAATATGTTAACTTAATAAATGATGACACATTTAATATGTATAAGTTATTGAAAATATGTTTAAAAAATATAGAAAATGATGTTTCTGAAAAACTTGTTTTAATATATTTTTTGTGTCAAATTTTAAAAGGTCAGGGTTTTATGTTTAAATATCAAAAAACAGATCAAACTTATGTAGGATATAGCTTTTTAAAAAATAGCTTTGTTGATAAGTTTAATATTGATCATAGTATATATGGTCTTAGTGATTCACTAGTGAAACTTACATATTATATGACTGTTAAAAATATTGACTTTTTAGAAAGTTTGGAAATAGAAAATAAAGATTTAATTCGATTATTCTCATTTTTAAATATGGTATTTAAAGAATTTGTAGGAATTGAAACTAAATCGTATACTAAAATATTAGAACTGGAAGAGATGCTTGGTTCTAATTAAGAAAGAGGCTATATATGAATAATGCAATAGGAGTATTTGATAGTGGAGTAGGTGGACTAACAGTTGCTCGCGAGATTATGAGACAGTTACCCAATGAAACTATCTATTATTTCGGCGATGTAAAAAATTGCCCTTATGGTGATAAGACAAAGGAAGAAATAATAAAAAATACGGATAGAGCAGTAAAATTCTTAATAGATAAGGGAGTAAAGCTAGTTGTTCTAGCATGTAATACTGCAACAGCTGCGGCACTAGAATATCTGCAAAGCAAATATGAAGTACCTATTATAGGAGTTGTTCAACCAGGAGCAAGGCGTGCTATCCAAGCAACGGAGAATAATAAAGTACTAGTATTAGGAACAAAGTTCACAGCAAATTCAAAAGTATATGATATAGAAATCGAAAATATTAATTCTGATATTATAGTTTTTGATAAAGCTTGCCCAGCTTTTGTACCGTTTATTGAATCAGAAGGAAATCTTGATAAAGAAGCTACAAAAAAATTAATATCTGATACATTAGGTAAAACTAATACGCTAGGAGTTGATACTGTAGTTCTTGGTTGTACGCATTATCCAATATTGAAGAAAGATATAGAAGACTATTATGGTAATAATATTAAAGTTATTTCTTCAGGAAGAGAAGCAGCACGTGAAGTAAGTACTGTTTTAGGATATGCAAAATTACATCAGAAAAAGTTAAATAAAAAAGAACACAGATTCTTTATTTCAGAAGAGAGTGATAATTTTAATAGCATTGCTTCAAAGTGGTTAAAGAAAGATATTAATGCAGAAGTAGTTGAAATATAGGAGTGATAAAATGAAAGAATTGATTTTAGCATCGAATAATGCACATAAAGTTGAAGAAATTAAAAGCATATTGAGTGATTACAATATTTTAACATTAAAAGATATTAATTTTACTGACGAGATTATTGAAGATGGATTAACATTTGAAGAAAATGCTTTGATAAAGGCAAGAACGATCTCAAAATACTCTGGAAAAGCTGCAATAGCTGATGATAGTGGACTTAGTGTTGAACTATTAGATGGTCGTCCTGGAGTTTATTCTGCAAGATATTCAAAAGAACAAACTGATTCAAAAAATATAGAGAAAGTTTTATCTGAGTTAGATGGTAAGAAATCAAATGCTAAATTTGTATCAGTTATAGCGTTAGTTAAACCAGATGGAACAGAATTTACTTTTAGAGGAGAATGTCATGGTGAAATTATCTCTGAACAACGAGGTAACAATGGCTTTGGATATGATCCTATATTTTATGTTCCAAGTTTAGATAAAACATTTGCAGAATTAAGTTCTGAAGAAAAAAATAGTATCAGTCATCGAAAAGAATCTTTGGAGAAATTTTCTAATTTTTTGAAAGAAGAAAATAATGAAAACTAAAATAATACGAGAAGATTGTATTGCCTGTGGTAATTGCAATGCGATATGCCCTGATGTATATGATTACGACGAAGATGGGATAGCGTATTGCATTATCGACGATAATAAGATGACTGAAGAAGTTGCTGAAAAGTATCGTAGTTTAGTCTTAGAAGCAAAAGATAATTGTCCAACTGAGGCAGTTTATGTAGAAGAAGACTAGAAAGGAGAGAAGATTGAGCAATAAAAAGACAAAAAGCACAAAAAAAACGAGTAAAACTAGTAAAAACAAAAAATCCACTAAAGTTAGTGGTAAAAAGACAAGTGTAAAAAAAGCTCCAAAGAAAAATGTTATACCTGTTTTATCTAAAGAGGCCTATCGCGGATTATATTTTGTTATTTCTGTTCTTATAGTAATTTTATCTGTTTTACAAATGGGATTTATTGGTAGGTTTTTTGATGCATTTTTTAAATATTTATTTGGGAGCTTTAGTTATCTTATCTATATAATAATTGTTGCAACGCCAATATATTATATTATGAATAAAAAACTAAAAACTCCAGCAATTATAGTAGTATTATTAATTTTAGTAGATTTTCTATTTCAGTTAATTTATATAGCCAATAGTGATAATAATTTGCTAGCTTTTAATGATATTTACAATAATAGAGTTAGTTCATATGGTGGAGGATTATTATCATATTATCCTGTTAAATTCTTAATTTATTTATTATCTTATTATGGCAGAAATTATAAAGCCCTCTTTTATGGCGTTGCTTTTTCCGTTTTAATATCAGCTATAATAACAGTTATCTTTTTATATTTTAATATTAATCATAGGGAGTTAGTCTTAAGGATTAAACATCATATAGTTAATGCATTTGATAAAAATGAGTATATAGAAGATACTTTAGATGATTATCAAGAAGAGGATGATATTATCTATGATGAATACAATTCGTCTAATGTTAATAGAGAGAACTCTAATGAGCAAAGATATAATAAAATTAAAGACAAAGATTTAGTTGTTGATATAAGAGAATTCAAAGAAGATGAAGAATTTTATGATGAGGAAATTGTACAACGTCCTACTAGAAAACAACCTAAATTAAATAAAGAACATATTACTGTTGAAGAAGAAACGGTTAATGAAATAGTTTCGGAAGAGTCATATGATAATTATCAACTTCCACCAGTTACACTACTTAATAATCCTGTTAAGAAACAAACTATTACTAAAGGTGATGTAGTAGAGAAATCAAAAATTCTTCAAAGTACATTTAATAACTTCGGTATTGAGGTTAAGATTGTCAAAGCAATAGTAGGACCATCGATTACACAGTTCCAAATCTTACCAACCCCAGGAACTAAGGTTAGTAAGATAGTAAACTTGAGTAATGATATAGCATTAAATCTAGCAGCTAAAGATGTACGTATTGAAGCACCAATTCCTGGTAAATCATTAATAGGTATAGAAATACCTAATACGGTAAATGAGCTAGTAACGATGAAAGAGGTTTTTGTTAATGATGAAGATAATTCACCACTGTCTGTTGCATTAGGTAAAGATGTATCCGGTGAATCAATTTTCACTAGAATTGATAAAACTCCTCACTTATTAATAGCAGGTTCTACAGGAAGTGGTAAGTCAGTTTGTGTAAATACGATAATTACAAGTATATTATTAAAAAATAAACCAGATAAGGTTAAATTGATAATGATAGATCCTAAGATGGTTGAATTATCAATTTATGACGGTATTCCGCACTTGCTTACTTCTGTTGTTACAGATCCAGTAAAAGCAGCAGATGTTCTTCATAAAGTGGTTCTTGAAATGGAAAACAGATATAGAGAATTTGCAAGAGCTAGAGTAAGAAATATGGAAGGTTATAACAAAATTGCTGCAAAAGATCCGGACTATAAAGAACTGCCGTATATAGTAGTTATTATTGATGAGTTAGCTGATTTAATGATGGTATCTTCTAAAGAAGTAGAAGAATCGATTGCTCGAATAGCACAGAAAGCAAGGGCAGCAGGTATACATATGATAATAGCAACACAAAGGCCATCAGTTGACGTTATTACAGGGGTTATTAAAACTAATATTCCATCGAGAATTGCATTTGCTGTAAGTTCTAGCTTTGATTCAAGGACTATCCTAGACAAATCAGGTGCAGAAACATTACTAGGTAAAGGTGATATGCTATACTTATCAGCTGATTCAAGTAAGCCGATACGTGTACAAGGAGCATTCTTATCTGATGAAGAAGTAGAGAAAGTTGTTGACTTTGTAAAAAGTCAGTCTGAAGCACAATATGATCCGAACATGACTCCAAGTGAGGTAAGTTCACAAAATATCGGCTCATCTGCTGAAGATGTAGATCCATTATATAAAGAGGTACTGTTATTTATAGCTAAAACACAGAAAGCTTCAGCTTCATTATTGCAAAGAAGATTTAAAATAGGTTATAATAGGGCAGCAAGAATAATAGATATGCTTGAGGAAGATGGATACATTGGGCCTGTAGATGGAAGTAAACCAAGAAAAGTATTTCTAGAAAAAGAATACGCAGAAGACTACGAATAAAAATAAAATAGAATATAGTTTACGTAAAATAAA
>CALHQV010000292.1 GCA_938038035.1 uncultured Gemella sp.
AATTTAGTTATGTGTAATATATTTTTTATTACTAAAAATATATAGAAAATCTGTGTATAAAGTTAATTCATTTTATCTTTAATAGAATTAAGATGAATGAATTTTTTATGTTTATATGGAAGTTATAAGAATTGTTGTGATAATTAATTTTTGTTCTCTAGTAATAAGTCGGAGAGAAACTTAAAAATTAATAAAAACCTAGTCAGTTATACAAAAAAGTAGGAGGAATCATGAGTAATAAACATTTTTCTTTATTAGTTAAAACATTAGAATTAGAAGAACAGTTATCCAATTCAAAATTTGAAAATTATTCTTTAGATAATATAGAAAAAGATAATAAGAATAAGATTTGGACGTTTAATTTTAGTGGAGAAAGTTTACCTTCAGTAGAAGAACTAACATTGCTTATTCAGAAATTACGAGAAAATTTCTTAGGTGATTATATTGTTAATTATCGTTTGAAGGTAAGTGCTGAAGTCACGGATGAGCAAATAAAAGAATTTTGGAAATATATAATATTAGAAAACTTCTCAGAGATTTCTCAAGTTCTAATGGAGAGTATTTTATTTAGCGAAGTCGAAGTTAACAATAGTGTTTTGACTATGAAAATAATGGCTCCATCAATCTGGAATAACTTTATTAATGAACGAAAACAGCAAATAATAAGTAGTTATAGAAATTTAGGTATTGTAATTAAAGACATTATTCCTAATTTTTCTAAAACTGATGTTGAAGCGGTACTAGAGAGTCAAGAAGAAAAAATTTCCCAGGAAATCGTTAAGTTAGAAGAAATAGAGAAAAAAGAAGCTGAACGAAAACCAAAAGAATCTGAAAGGAAATTTGTTGCCTTTGGAGGCGGCGGTGGAACTCGATATGGACAAGAAATTCGAGACGAGGACATCGTAGAAATCAAGGATGTTGTTGGTTATGCTGGGGATGTAACTATAATGGCTCAAGTGTTTGGGACTGAAGAGATTGTTCACAGAAATGGTTCTAGTCAGTATCGTTTGAAACTTACGGATTATAGTGATTCTATAATACTAAGATTATTCGGTAATAATCCTAATTCAAAATTCCAAAATAAACGTAAGAATGAACTAATTGATTTAGTAAAAGGGATTAAGAAAGGGCAATGGCTTAAAATTCATGGAGCTGTAAGTAATGATCCATATTTAAGAGATACAATCATTGAACCTAAGTCTATTGAGGTTGCTCATAAAGAAGAGAAGAAAGATAATTATAGTGGAAGAAAGAGAATAGAGCTAAATACTCATACGAAGATGAGTCAGCTTGAAGGTATTTCTTCAGCAAAAGAATATTTAGCCCGAGCTATAGATTGGGGACATGAAGCCATAGCTTTTACAGATACGTATGGTGTTCAAGCATATCCTGAAATTTGTTTAAGTTCAAAAGGTAAAGATATTAAACCAATCTATGGATTAAATGCATTTATCATGGATGATAGTATTACTGCTACGACAAATCCAAAAGAACTTAAATTAAAAGATGCTACCTATGTCGTATTTGACGTTGAGACTACTGGTCTTTCTGCAGAGCGCGATAGATTAATCGAAATTGCTGCGGTTAAGGTAAAAAATGGAGCTGAAATAGACAGTTTTGAAAGCTATATTAATCCGCAAAGACCAATTTCAGAACTTATTACAAGATTAACTAGTATTACTAATGATGATGTTAAGGATGCCCCACTTGAAAAAGAAGTAATGACTAACTTTTATAATTGGTTAGATAAAGATGACATATTAGTAGCCCATAATGCGAAGTTTGACCTTGGATTTCTAGATACTTGTTTTGAACGACTGGGGTTAGAGAATAAAAACAATGCTAGTATAGATACATTATTCGTCTCTCGTGCTGAAAATAAAGAAGCGAAAAGACATGGTCTTAGTAATTTAGCTAAACTATACAAAGTTCGCTTAGTTCAACACCACAGAGCGATTTATGATACTAAAGCTACGGCAGAAATTTTTGTAAAAATGCTAGACCAATTATACGAGTTAGGTATTGAATATCATAACGAAATTGATGAAAAGATTGACTTAGAGCTTGCGCATAAACGTTCAAGAACATTTCCTTGTTCGATTTTAGTTAAGAATGCTAAGGGACTTAAAGATTTATTCAGATTAGTTTCATATAGTTGTACTAAGTATTTAAATTCTGCTAAACCTACGATACCACGTAGTTTATTAGAACAATATCGTGGAGATTTATTAATAGGTAGTGGTAATGGTGATAACGAAGTATTTGAAGAATTGCTAAATTCAAAAGAAGCTAAGGTAGAGGATATAATTGATTTTTATGATTATATTGAGATTCAACCAAAGCATCATTATGCTAATTTTATAAGAAATGAAAGAATAGCAGATAATGCTGAATTAGAAGAAATTCTGAAAAAATTAATTCAATTAGCTAAGAAAAAAGAGAAAATTGTTGTCGCTACAGGGGACTGTTATTATTTAGATGAATATCAACATGTTTACAGACAAATACTAAGATTGACTGTGAAAAGCAATCCTGGTGCCCGTGATTTAAAACCGATGGCTACATTCCTTACAACCGAAGAAATGTTGAAAGAATTCTCTTATCTTGATGAACAATTAAGAGAAGAATTAGTTATTGATAATACGCATAAAATTAATGATATGATTGAATTAGTTGTGCCGTTAAAAGATAAGCTTTATACACCGAATATTGAAGGGGCAGCTGATGAAGTTCGTAATTTAAGTTATGATATGGCTCATAAGATTTACGGTGAAGAGCTGCCGGAAATAGTGGAAAAAAGATTAGAGAAGGAACTTGCATCTATTATCGGTAATGGATTTAGTGTGGTTTATTTAATTTCCCATAAACTTGTAAAAAAATCACTAGATGATGGATATCTAGTAGGTTCAAGGGGATCGGTTGGTTCATCACTTGTAGCCACAATGATGGAAATTACAGAGGTTAATCCACTAGCTCCACATTATGTTTGTCCAAAATGTAAATATAGTGAATTCTTCTTAAATGCTGAATATGCATCGGGGTTTGACCTTCCGAATAAAAATTGTCCTCATTGTGATGTTAAAATGACAAAAGATGGGCAAGATATTCCTTTCGAAACATTCTTAGGATTTAATGGAGATAAAGTACCCGATATAGATTTAAACTTCTCTGGTGAATATCAAGCAACAGCTCACAACTTCACGAAAGAAATTTTCGGTGAAGATTACGTATATCGTGCTGGAACTATTTCGACTGTAGCAGAGAAGACGGCTTATTCATTTACTAGAGATTATTATGAGAAGAATGAAATAGAGAAAAGAAGTATAGATATTGAACGTATTGCAGCGGGATGTGAAGGCTCTAAGAGAACTACTGGTCAACACCCTGGAGGTATACTAGTAGTCCCTAATGATATGGATATTTTTGACTTTACTCCATATCAATTCCCAGCTGATGATGAAACGAGTCCATGGCGAACAACTCACTTCGATTTCCACTCTATCCATGATAATATTTTAAAATTTGATATACTTGGACACGATGATCCGACTATGATTAGAAAGTTGCAAGACTTATCAGGTATTGATCCTAAAACAATAGATGTATCAGATCCTGAAGTAATGGGCATTTTCTCAACAGTTGAAGCACTAGGTGTTACTAGAGATCAAGTAGATTCAGCGAGTGGGACGTTTGGTATTCCTGAGTTTGGAACAAACTTTGTTATTCAAATGTTAGATGATACAAAACCAACTACATACTCAGAATTAGTTCAGATATCTGGATTGTCCCACGGGACGGATGTTTGGTTAGGAAATGCGCAAGAATTAATCAAAAATGGTACTTGTGAACTTAAAGATGTAATTGGTTGTCGTGATGACATTATGGTATATTTAATTCATGCTGGATTAGAAGAAGGTTTATCTTTCAAAATAATGGAAAGTGTAAGGAAAGGTAAAGGTTTAACGGAAGACTTTGAAAAAGAGATGATAGATAATAATGTACCAGAATGGTATATTGATTCATGTAAAAAAATCAAGTATATGTTCCCTAAAGCCCATGCATGTGCATATGTACTTATGGCGCTTCGAATTGCTTGGTTTAAAGTGCATCAACCATTAACATACTACTGTGCTTACTATTCTGTCAGAGCTAGTGATTTTGACATTATTACAGTTGTTAAGGGTGCAGAAACACTAAAAGCAAAAATAAAAGAAATCAAAACTACAGATAAAAATGAATTATCGAATAAAGATAAAGATGCTCTTGTAAGTTATGAAATTGCAAATGAGATGATAGAGAGAGGATTTACATTCTCGAAAGTTGATTTGGAAAAATCAGCAAGTCATGATTACATAATTGAAGGAAATATGTTAATCCCACCGTTTTCGATTGTTCCAGGACTTGGAGATAACGTAGCGAATAAAATTGTTCAAGCGAGAGAAGAAAAAGCTTTTTTATCAATTGAAGACTTCTCAAAACGAGGAAGTGTTTCATCTACGGTAGTAGAATACTTAAGGGAAATGGGAACATTAAAAGGTCTTCCTGAAAAAGCTCAATTATCATTCTTTGATGAATTGTAATTGAGAGAATTATTCAATTAAAATAGTATAAAGTTAAAGATTATTCTGCAAGATAAATATAAAATTTCTGGAAATAATTTATTTTCATTCTTGCAGAATAATTTTAATATTTCGTATTAAAATGCTAGTTA
>CALHQV010000293.1 GCA_938038035.1 uncultured Gemella sp.
AAATTATAATAAAATTAAACTACAATTTTCACAAATTTTCAATAGTTTTGCTCAAAATAAATATTATAAAATGTTTTTGTTTACTTAACTTTTCTTATACGTTATAATAAGGAATAGTTATCATTTATATATACATAGAACGGAGGAATCTTTTTGAATATTAAATTAGTTTATGCGAGTTTAACAGGTAATACTGAAATGTTATCTGATTTAATGATTGAAAAATTCGAAGAAGAAAAAGGATTAGAAATAGAAAAATTATTTATCGAAGATATGGAAGATTTTGATTTTCTTGATGATGCCGATGCATTTATCGTAGCTACATACACATACGGTGAAGGTGAGCTACCGGAGGAAATGGAAGAATTTTTCGAAGCACTTGCTGACAAAAGCTATGAAGGAAAAATCTATGGAGTTATCGGTACTGGCGACACAATTTATGATGAATATTGCGCTTGTGTAGACCAATTCGACGAGCAAATTGCTAAAACTGGTGCAACTAACCCGACAGAAAACCTTAAAATTGAAATTGAAGCAGATACAGACGAAGACTTTGAAAATATCGATAAATTTATCGAATCTTTTGCTAATGCTTTATAATAAAAAAGAACGGTTATGAATTTTCATAACCGCTCTTTTTTATCTTTATCCTTTAAAGAAGACATTTACCCTTTCAAATTCGTCTTCCCAATTATTCCAATCTAATCTTATTTTAGAATTCTCTTCTAGAATATCTTCAACTAAGTTTTCGATTGTAATTTCTTCTAATGAAGATTTTATAGCTTTATTTACAGTGTTAACTTTTTTCAAATACTTGCTATAACGTTTATCTACTGCCAACGCACCTTCAAAAATTTTAGATACATAATCTGTTTTTAAAGCAAATATTTCCACTTCACCGTTTAGCGCTACATATACGTCATATAAAGTAACTTTTTTATTTGATTTATATTTATATCCCCCGCCAATACCAGTGTTAGCTTTTACTAGATCATTGACAACCAATTTTCTCATAATTTTTTTCAGATACGTTGGAGAAATATTTAAACGCTGGCTTATTTCCTTAGAATTCAAGAAAACATGCCTATCTTGAAGGTATAACATTACCATTATACAGATTGCTTGTTCAGTACTTTTTGTTAAATGCATAAACTCAACCTCTTTTCTTTATAATATAACTCTACTTACATCCTTATTTTATGATATATTTTTATAATTGTCAAATATTATCTTAATTTTTCTCCCCAGTATTGATAATAGGTACATTCGATGGAACCGTTAAATAACTTTCTTCTTTTCGTCGCCTTTTTCCCATATAAATGTTCAAACATTTTATGAGAAGTTAATAAGTAAAGTGACCAATGTTTTTTATTTTTAAGTTCAGTTCCTAAAAACTTATACATTGCCTCTACTTCTTTTTTCTCACCTAAACGTTCTCCATAAGGTGGGTTAGCAATTACACACCCAGTTTCTTTTTTAGCTACAAAATCAAAAACAGACATTTGTTTAAATTTGATTACCCCTGCTAATCCTATTTCTTCAGCATTATTTTCAGCAGTTGCTATCATTTTAGGATCAATGTCAGAACCATATAATTCTAATTCTTTATCATAATCAATTAAATCCTCAGCCTTATTTCTTTCTTCATCTACAAGACTTTTCGGCATCCATGGCCATTTTTCAAAATCAAAGTTTCTATTAATTCCAGGTGCCATATTTTGTGCTGCCATAGCTGCTTCAATTAATAATGTTCCAGATCCACAGAATAGATCGTATAACGGTGTTTCACCTTTCCAGTTTGTAAGTTTAACCATTGCTGCTGCTAATGTTTCTTTCAGTGGTGCTGTCCCTTGTTTAGCTCGATATCCTCGCTTATGCAGTCCATCCCCAGAAGTATCTAACAGAATAGTTGCAATATCATTTAACATTATAATCTCTAATCTATATCTAGCTCCTGTCTCGGTTAACCAACCGGTAACTCCATAACTTTTCTTCATTTTCTCTACTATTGCTTTTTTAACTATTGACTGACAGTCTGAAACACTGAATAGTGTGGACTTATGGCTTCGTCCATCTACAGGGAATTTGGCATCTACTGGAAGGTATTTATCCCATTCTATTTCTTTAGTTTTTTCAAAAAGTTCTTCGAAAGTATACGCAGGAAATTGTGCAACTACGATCTTAACTCTATCAGCACATCTTAACCATAGATTCGAACGCACTATTGCTCTCTTATCTCCTGAATAATACACTCTCCCGTTTTCTACTTTTGTTTCATAACCTAATTCTTGCACTTCTTTAGCTACTATTGCTTCAATTCCCATAGGGGTTGTTGCTATTAAATTAAAATTCATTTCTTCCTCCTTAAAAAAAGGGGCTCCTAAGAGCCCCTAGAACTAGTTGTTTTTCTTATCATAAGCCATATTCTGTATCTATCTTACTCAAACGAGACTAGTCAACTCTCGTAAAAATAGCTGTGATCATCTGTCTAAATATATACATATTTCCTATTCCTACATTCATTTCTGCGGAATAAGTGCTTCTACCAAAATTTGAATTGCTCACTCAAGGGGTTTACCGCGTTCCACTTCTTATATTTCTATAAGAACTCCGTCACTGTGGCACTTTCAAGATATATAACCATATAGAAAACTACTTAGGTTATATTTTCTGCCGTCACCATAAGGTGCCTAAACTTATTTTTTCGTTTAGCGTTGAACACTACAAGCATCTCAGCCTGTGTGAGTATGGACTTTCCTCAGCATTACTGCCGCGATCACTCAAAGAAAAACACTTATATTACTTTACACTAAAAATACCGTTTTGTAAACAATAATCTAAACTATTTTTCTAATACAGAAATTTTACCTTCTGCAATTTCCTCTAATGCTTTACCAACTTCTTTATGAGAAGTGTATTTATCTAGTTTGCTTGTTTCAGGATTTGCAAATAGTTCTCTTGCTCTTTTACTTGCTAATGATACTAGCATATATTTTGAATTTACTTTTGATTTTAATACGTCTAATTTTGGATATAACATTTTTTTCTCCTACATTTCTTCTAATTCTAATAATGCTCTTCTATATTTCATCTCTATACGCTCACGTTTTAAATGCTCACTAAGGATAATTGCTTTAATTCTTTCTACAGCTTTATCTACTTCATCATTTTCAACAACATAATCGTATAAGTGCATCATATTAATTTCTTTTTTAGCTTTTGCTATACGTGATTCTATTACTTCATCACTCTCAGTTCCACGGCCTTTTAATCTTTCTTTAAGATCACCGATACTTGGAGGTGCTAAAAATATAAATAAAGCATCTGGAATTTTACTTTTTACTTGTCCTGCACCTTTTACTTCAATTTCTAAAAATATATCTTTTCCTTTTTCCATCGTCTCCCTTACATATTTAACGGGAGTTCCGTAATAATTATCGACATATTGAGCATATTCCAATAATTCACCTTGTTGAATTAAAGTTTCAAATTCTTCTTTTGTCTTAAAGAAATAATCAACCCCGTCTACTTCACCAGGTCTCATACCTCTTGACGTCATTGAAATTGAATATTCGAAGTCAACATCATTACTTTCAAAAATTCTTTTTCTAACAGTACCTTTACCTACTCCTGAAGGTCCTGAAAGAACTATTAATAATCCTTTCTCCATTTTTCGTATCCTTCTGTTATGTTTTATTATCTTTTTATGATACCATAAATCGGAAAAAATTTAAACTATAAACATGTATATTTAAGTTGTAAATTAATTCGATAATATTTTCTTAAAATTCTCAATTTTTATTTTTAAAATACATTTCTAATAATCGCTAATGAAATTATTCCTACTACAACTATCACCAAGAGGCTTTTTGAAATAATTGCACTTATTACAGTAGGTAATGAAGCAAGTAAGTTTTCATAATTTATTTGAGGAAACTCTCCTATCTTTTGAATAAATAGACTATTGAACCATAAAGCTGACATTATTACAATCGGTACAAAACTTAGATACTCTATAACCGGTTTAGGTAAATCGAATTTCTTCAATAATACGAAAGGAAGTACCCTAGATAACCAAGTAACAATTGAACATCCTAATATTGTTAAAATTATATAGTTAGTAGATAACATGTTTTAACACCACTCCTATCGCACATCCTATTAAAGTAACGACTATAATTAATAAATTACTTGGAATGAAAATCATTCCAAAATATACTAAGAAGAATACAACGACAATTACTAGGAATTGTACTTTTTTTTAATAGTAATATCTGAAATAACTTGTAAATATAACAATCCTATAAACATCGCAACTAGAGCAAAATCTAAACCTAGTACCTTAGGATCCTTAACTATTCCACCTAGTAACGCACCTAGTACCGAAGACACAACCCATGTAAAATAAGATACTAGGTTTGCAGTATTGAACCATTCATATGTCAACCTTCCATTAGTATAGTTTTGTTTATTCATTCCTAAAGCAAAACTCTCATCAGTTAAAAAAGTACCAATTATAATATTCTTAAATACACTATATCTCTTAAGAAATGGAGCTGTAGCCATACTCATTAATATCATTCTTGAGTTTATTAGAAACGTTGCCAAGACAATTGAAAGTATAGGAAAGCTACTAGAAAGCATACTTACAGTTATAAATTGCGCTCCACCTGCATATATAAATAATGACATTGCTCCAACAAAGAAAGGATTAAGTCCAACTGAACTAGCAATAATTCCAAAGGCTAACCCGATACCTATATACCCAAAAACTGTCGGTAAAGTATCTCTTACACCAGCTTTTACATCTAATCTATCATTCATATGTTCACCTTTCTTGATTATTTAATTGTTTTATTTTATTAAAAGCTCTCCAATAAGGTCTTTATCAATTTTTTGTTTAACCGTTTTTTGTCCAGTATAAGTTACTAAGCCCGGTTTAGCACCAGATATTTTTTTTACATTTTTAATTAACGTTCTATCAACATTAACATACTCTTCATTTTTAAACTTCGAATAATACGCAGCTAACATTGATGCAACTTCTATTGTTTCTTCACTAGGATTATTATCGAAGATTACCACGTGACTACCTGGAATATCTTTAGCATGGAACCATAAGTAATCTCGTCTTGCTAATTTATTAGTAATAGCATCATTTTGAAGATTATTTTTTCCAACATAAATGTCAGTACCATTATGGTTAATTACAAAATAATTACTCTTATTCTTTTTCTTATTAACCTTAATCTTTTCTTTTAATATCCCATTTGCAATCAATTCTTCTTTGATTTCTGCTATGTCCGTTTTATCTGCATTTTCGATTTGGAATTTAATAGTTTCAAAATATCCTAAATCTTGTTTTGCAATCTCTATTTGTTCAATTAAATTCTCAATCGTCCTCTTGTTCTTTTTATATAAATCAAAATACTTCTCGGAATTTTTCTCAATAGTTAGATTGGGATCTAATTCAATCTCAATATCAGATAAGTCTTCACTATAAAAATTTTGTAATGTTACAATCTCTGGTATTTCTTTTTTAAATAAATAAATATTTGAAATTAGAAGTTGACCCTTTAATTTATAATCATCTCTATTATTAGCTTGTTCCAGTTCATTTTTTAATATATCAATTTTCTTATTTAATCTGTTTATTTTAGAATTAACAAAATTGAAAAGCTTTTTGTCAGTATTTTTATTAATTGACTCTCTTGCTATATCCATGTAGTAGTAATCTAATAATTGTGACAGTGATTCAAAATCTCTACTATATTCTTTAACTTCAAAGAAATAAAAATCCTTCTTATTGTTATCTTCAAGTAAAACGGGTTTAAAGTAATTATCGAATTCTTTACAAAAACTAATAAATGAATTTTTCAAATCTTCTTCTGAATTTTTCTCAAAATAATTATTCAGTAATGCTGAAACACCGTAGAAATTTTTCATTAAGAATCTCTTATCATCAATAGAAAACTTAATATCACTATAGTGACTAAAATCAAAAGGATTAATTTTTTCAGCTGTCGGAGGAAGAGTATATTCCATATTAGATATAGTTGATCTCTTATATTCAAGGCTGTAACTATTTTTTAAAGATTCTAAGATTATATTATCTTCATTAGTTAATATTATATTTGAGTGTTTACCCATTAATTCTGAAATTAGATAATAATACTTTTCATATCCTAAATCATCAAAGTTTTTAATTTTAAAAATTACTATTCGGTCATTATTAACTTGATTAATCTCTAATATTATTCCACCTGTTAAATACTTTCTCAGTACTGAACAAAAGTTCGAAGGTGTTGAAGGATTTTCAAAACTATTATTTGTTAACTGTATTCTAGATGCACTTGAATTTGCAGATAAAAACAATTTTAAATTCTTTCCTTTTCTAACAGAAAATACAAATTCATCTGTCGATAAATTATTTATTTTATTTATACGACCATTTAATATATTTTCTTCTAATTCTTTCACCATTTTTCTTATGAAAAAACCATCAAATGCCATTTTTATCCTCCTCGTATTTTAATATATAATTTAAGATTATATCATAGATATCAATTTGTGTATACGAAAATAAAAAATATACAAATACTAAAAAGAGACGATATACACATATCATCTCTTCTAAAATATTATTTATTTTCAAATCTTCTTGAAACTAATACTCCCCACACTAATAATCCAAGTAATACTACCCAGAAAATAACAGTCCAAAGTGTAGAATGTGGAAAATCATGAGGGATAAGCGCTAATTTCTCATGGGCAGCTGCAATAACAAATAGTTTAATACCTACCCAACCAACAATAAGAAATGCGGCGATTTCTAAACCAGGTTTAGTTTCTAATACTCTTATAAATATATTAGCTGCATAACGCATGATAACTACACCAACAAAACCTCCAATTACCATTACAGAAAATTGACCAAGGTTAATTCCTCCAATAGATGTTTCAGAAATATGAGGCAATGTTATCGCGATAGCTACAGCAGCTAAAATTGAATCAATCGCAAAAGCTATATCAGTAAGCTCGACTTTAATTACAGTCATCCAAAAACCACTTTGTTTTTTAGGTTCAGCAATTTCTTCAGTTTCATCACCTTGTTTTCGCTTATCGAAAAATTCTTTAATATGTGCACCTGCCATATATAGCAAGTATAAACCACCTAAAACTTGAATTTCCCAATACTGTGCTAAAATTGTAATTAAGAAAATCGCTATTATTCTAAATATTAATGCTCCTGCGAGACCGTACATCAATGCATGCTTTTGTTCTTTAGGGGGAAGATGTCTAACCATAACAGCAAGAACAATAGCATTATCCGCTGAAAGTAATCCTTCTAAAAGTATTAAACTCAATAATACTATCCCATATTGAATTAGTATCTGTGTATCCATTCTAATCTCCTTCTATCCTATTATTTTTTTCATCAATCTAACAATAACTATAACTACAATTAATCCTAACATGTTTAATACTAGTGGTAAAAAGTTACCTAGACTAAAAGTAATATTCTGATTTAATAGATTAAATGATTTAGTAAAGATAGTTAATACACTATTATCTATTCTTTCTGCTGGTACAGAAAATCTAGATTTTATCATATTTGCTATAACTTCTCCTCCTATGAAATATAAAAGTGAGAAAGAAATTGCCAAGTTTGTGTTATTAAATAGTGTTAAAGCTAATAAGAAAATAAGATTAGCAAACACAAATAATAAAACTAGCATCGTAGCAAATGATCCTGCTGTATTAACATTCAACATTAATGTTTTTAACTCTTCAAAAATATTTCTTTTTCGTAAGAAAATTATTCCTACAAAGCATGCAATCACTATAACATAGTAAACTAAAAAATAAATTAAATTCGCTAAAATAGATAAGATATCTCTTATTGTTTTCTTTTTTCTTATTTCCAAA
>CALHQV010000294.1 GCA_938038035.1 uncultured Gemella sp.
ATATTATCTTCTCCTACAGCTTCATAGATTTCAACGTTTGCTCCGTCCATTGTACCAAGCGTAATGGCTCCATTTAACATCAGTTTCATGTTACCAGTACCACTTGCTTCTTTACCGGCTTGAGAGATTTGCTCACTCACATCTGCAGCTGGCAAGATAATTTCAGCTAATGTCACTTTGTAGTCCGGAATGAATACTACTTTAATGTATTCACGTACTAATTCATCACTTTCAATCATTTGAGAAATTGAGTGGATGAATTTGATAATATTTTTCGCCATTTGGTAACCTGAAGAAGCTTTCGCAGCAAAAATAAATGTACGTGGAGTTGGACGTAATCCATTGTATTTAATTTCATGGTAAAGATATACAATGTGTAACGCATTTAATAATTGACGTTTGTATTCATGTAATCTCTTCACTTGTACGTCAAAGATTGAATGAGGATTTACCGAAATCGCAAGAGTTTCCTTAATGAAATCTGCTAATTGCTCTTTCTTCGTTAATTTAATCGCTTGTAAGTCTTTTAGTACTTTCTCATCATCTTTGTATGCGTTCAATTTAGAAATCGTTGATAGGTCTTTAATGAAGTCATCTCCGATTAATTTTTCTAAGTACGTTGCAAGTTCTGGATTCGCTTGACCTAACCAACGGCGGTGCGCAATCCCATTTGTCACATTCCCAAATTTTCCAGGATATAAGTCGTTAAATGCTTTAAATGTATCACGAACAAGAATATCACTGTGGAGTTTCGATACCCCATTGACATAATGACTACCCACGATTGAAAGATTTGCCATCTTAATCATGTCGTCATAAATAATCGCTGTATCACGTAATGTGTATTCTTTCCCTTGTTCGATAACCCAAGCACAGAAACGTTTGTTAATTTCTTCAATAATTGAGTAAATACGTGGAAGGATTGGTTGGAATAAGGATACAGGCCATTTTTCTAATGCTTCCGCCATAATGGTATGGTTTGTATAAGCAAAAGTCTTTGTTGTAATGCGCCAAGCTTTATCCCAATCGTATCCATACTCATCGACTAATAAGCGCATTAATTCAGCGACACCCATTGCAGGGTGAGTATCATTAATATGAAGAGCCACATGTTCAGAGAAGTTCTCTAATGTGCCAAATTCATGGTAATGGTTCTTCACTAATTGTTGTAAGGACGCACTGATAAAGAAGTATTGTTGTTTGATACGCAACTCTTTACCTTCATTCGTAACATCAGCTGGATATAATAATTTAGAAATAGAAGACGCAATTGCTTCTGCTTCTGAAGAACGAGAATATTCTCCACGTTCAAATAATTTCATATTAAAACCAGTTTTTGCTTTTGCTTCCCAAAGACGTAGTGTATTTACAGTTTTAGTTTTATATCCAGAGATTAATAAATCATATGGTTCAGCTTGGATTGATGTATAATCTTTGTGCTCAACTTTAAATCCATCTTCAGTCATTTTTTCTTCTACATGACCGTAGAATCTTACTTCAATTTCTTCATCATTTCTATAAACAAGACCGTATTTTCCTAAGTCTAACCAATAATCTGGAAATTCTTGTTGCCAACCATTGTTGATAACTTGCTTGAAAATTCCATATTCATATAAAATTGAGAATCCAGTTACTGGATAATCACTACTAGTTAAGGCGTCTAGATAACATGAAGCAAGTCTTCCAAGTCCACCATTTCCTAAACCTGGATCTGGCTCAATATCATAGATTTCATCTAGATTAAAATTATTTTTTTCTAGATATTCTTTAGTTTCCTTTTCAATTCCTAGATTAAATAAGTTATTTCTTAAAGTTCTTCCTACAAGAAACTCCATTGACATGTAGTAAGCACGTTTTTGCTTTGTTTTTTTCAATTCTTGTTCGTAAGCAAATTTTTTCTCAGATAGTTTTTCTCTTACCGTACTCATTAACGCTTCGTAAACTTGACGTTTACTTGCTGCAGTTATAGTAATCCCAAATTGTCTTTTTAAATACTTCTCTATTCTTTGTTCAAATTCTTGATTTTTCATTATTCTCTCCTATAATCTAGTTTATTAAACTATTTCATTGTACATATCTATATATTGTAAAGCTGATTTTTTCCAACTTACATCTTGTTTAATTGCATTTTTCATAATTTTATTCCAAATATGACGTTCTTGATAATAGCAGTATGTCGCTCTATAAACAGCATCTAGCATATCATACGCATCAAAACTTTCAAATGTAAAGCCTGTTCCTGTTTTACCATCAAATGGTTCTACCGTATCTCTTAAGCCACCTACTCTGTGAACGATCGGTACTGTAGCATATCTCATTGAAATTAATTGAGATAAACCGCATGGTTCAGTTTTAGAAGGCATTAAGAACATATCACAAGAACTATATACTTTCGAAGACACTTCTGATGAGAACATTATTAAGCTTCTTACTTTATCGTGACGACGATATTCTAATGAACGGAGTGCATCTTCATAATGTCTATCACCTGTTCCTAAAATTACCAATTGTGCTCCAGTTTTTAAAATCTCATCTGCTACATGAAGAACTAAATCTATACCTTTTTGATGAGTTAATCTTGTTACCATTCCAATCATTGGGATATTTTCATTCACCTCTAAAGCTAATTCTTCTTGGAATTTCAACTTATTTTGTACTTTATTTTTTAATGTTTTATCATCAAAATTTTTGAAAATTAGTTTATCAGTTTTTGAATTAAATTTATCGGTGTCTAATCCATTAATTATACCGTGAAGTTTTCCTTGTTCTACTCTTAAAATATCATCTAATCCGTATGAGAAGTATGGATCTAATATTTCATGAGCGTATGTTTCACTTACAGTATTAATTCTATCAGCTAATTGAATAGCTCCTTTTAATAAATTTAAATCACCTTTGTAAATTAGTGCGTCAAAGTACTTATTATCTAGCCCAAATAAGTTACCCATTTCATAAGGATTGAATTTTCCTTGGAATTCAATATTATGAATTGAAATTACACTTTTAATATTTTGATAGAAGCTTTCTCCTCTTGCTTTAAGATCATCCAAATAAATAATCGATAATGCCGCATGCCAATCATTAGCATTTACTACATCTGGTTTATAGTCAATATGAGGTAATATTTCTAATGCTGCTTTTGAAAAGAATGCAAATCTCTCACCATCATCACTTTGACCATAAACACTATCTCTATTAAAATATTGTTCATTATCAATGAAGTAGTATGTTACTCCGTTTACTACAGTCTCGAAGATTCCACAGTAAACTGTTCTCCATCCTAAATTAATAAAAATATGTTGTCTGTATTTTAAATCGTACTTATCTCTATCTATTGAAGAATACAACGGTAGTACAACCCTTGCTTCTACATTTTCATCTTGAAGGGCTTTTGGTAATGAACCTATAACATCACCTAGACCCCCAACTTTAACAAATGGTGCCGCTTCAGCTGCCACGAATAAAATTTTCATTATATTTCTCCTTATTCGTAATTTACTTTCATACTAAAAGGGTTAGTTTTAGATGCAGTCTATCTGTATATTATACTCTTTTTTTCTTTTGAAAATCGAAAGTTTTACAAATTTCTCCTACATTTTAATCTAACCCTTTTTTATTATTCTACTACTTTACCTTTTTCTACGATAACTTGGCAGTTTTCTGTTCCTTTTAATTCAACTTTTTCTGAAACTACTGCATATTTATCTAGAATTACACAATCTAAGTATGCTGCTTTTTTAATCACACAATTCGGCAGTACGATTGAGTTTTTAATCACTGCTCCTTCTTCAACTACAACATCTCTAAACAGAATACTATTTTCTACAATTCCGTTAATTTCACAACCATCACCTAGTATAGAATTTTTAACAATTGCTCCGTCACCATATGTAGTTGGCACACTATCTGCCACTCTTGTTAGAATATCTGTTCCTGATAAGAACAATTCATTTAACTTATCTGGATTTAATAAATCACGGTTGAAATTATAGTATTCTTGGACACTATTAATTGTCCTATTGTAATTTTTAATTTCATATCCATAAACATTTAAACGATGGAAGTTCTTAGTAATAAAGTCCAGTAGAAGATCTTGCCATCCTAATGTCGTACCTTTTTTAACTAATTCTTTAAACATTTGTTTAGACATTATATAGATTTTAACCTGTGTCGGGCACACTTGATCATATCCATCATAATGATATAAACTATCATAAACTCTATTCTTGTCATCAAAAATTATTTGCGATTCACGTTGTTGAGGTTTTCTATAAGTATAAGCTAATGTTATATCTGCATTTGTTGATTTATGATAATTAACCATATCTTTAAAATCAATATTACCTACAATGTTTCCATCAGCTAAAATACAATATTCTTCCAACAATGTGTCTGCATACTTAGAAGCGTCCCCTAATACCTCTATCTTGTTTTGAGCTACACGGTTTGAGTGATGGTTTGACATTGGTGTAATAAACTTAAGTCCACTATTTTTTCTATTTAGATCCCAGTCTTTCCCCCAACTCAGGTGATCCATTAATGATTTATAGTGATAGTTTGTTACTACTGCAATATTCGATACTTCAGCTTTTACTAAAGAAGATAACATGAAATCAATCATTCTATATCTTGATGCAACCGCTAAAGATGCTAGTGTTCTATTCCTTACTAATCCTTGCAAATCATCATTACGATAGTTATCTGCAAATAATACACAAAACGCATTTACCATATTATTTTCCCTCTACTTTCCTATTATCATTTACAACTTCATCCCTACCGATTACCGTTATTTGTTCTTTTCCTAAAACTATTTCTCTGTGACCAATTTCTACATTTTCTTTAACTACCGAACCTTCAGCAATAATTGAATTATAGACTTTAGCACCTTTTTCTATTAGAACATCTTTCATTATTATACTTCCTACAACTTCTGCACCTTCTTCGATTCTAACACCTGAAGAAATAATTGATTCAGAAACCGCACCATAAACTGCAGTACCATCAGAAATCATAGAATTTTTTACATTTGCACTGTGTCCTAAGTATTGTGGCATTGCTCCTTCATGACGATAGTAAATTCTCCATAATCTATCATCAATGTTGAAGTTTTCTTTATTTTTAATAAGGTCCATATTAGCTTCCCATAAGCTTTCTATTGTACCTACATCTTTCCAATATCCATAAAATGGATAAGCATAGATGTTTTTACCTTCGTTCAACATCATTGGAATAATGTTTTTACCGAAGTCTTTTTCACTTTCAAGATTTTCCTCATCGCGTATCAGGTATTCTCTAAGTTCTTTCCAACTAAAGATATAAATACCCATTGATGCTTTGGTAGATATTGGATTTTCTGGTTTTTCTAGAAACTCTGTAACTTTCAACTCTATATTCGTATTTAAAATACCAAAACGGCTCGCTTCCTCAAGAGGAACATTAATATGTGCTATTGTTAAGTCAGCACCTTTTTCTTTATGGAAATTTAACATTTCTTTGTAATTCATTTTGTAAATGTGATCTCCAGATAAGATAAGTACGTATTCTGGATTGTATTGCTCTATGTATTTAATATTTTGATAAATAGCATTTGCTGTTCCCTTGTACCATTCTCCTGTTTTACCTGCAGTATAAGGTGGTAGAATTGATAATCCACCATCCATTCTATCTAAATCCCATGGTTGTCCATTACCCATGTATGAGTTAAGCTCAAGTGGCATAAACTGTGTTAATACCCCAACTGTTGAAATTCCAGAGTTCGCACAGTTTGATAATGGAAAATCGATAATTCTATATTTTCCACCAAAAGGTACGGCTGGTTTAGCCATATCTTTAGTTAATACTTGAAGCCTCGTACCTTGTCCTCCTGCTAGTAGCATAGCTACTACTTCTTTTTTTCGTGCCATAAATTTGACCCCCTTCTTCTAAAACTTATTATTTCTTTTCTATATACATCGTTGTATAAGGTGGTATGTTTATACTCAAAGTATATTTAAATTCATTTTTCTCTTTATTTATAGTTTTTAAATTCCTATTTGAAATTGCTAACCCATCGTATTTCTTAGCATCCGAGTTCAATGCTATTTTATAACTTCCCCAAGTATTTACTCCTATTTCATAATGTTTTAATACTTGATTTGAAAAGTTAGTTACTACTAATACTTCTTTACCAGATCTGTCTTTACGTGAGAAAGCAAAAACATTATTGTTATTATCGTCTACAACATGCCATTTAAATCCGTCCCAGTCACTATCATTTTCCCATAATGCAGGTGTAGATTTATAGTACTTGTTAAGCTCTTTAACATATCTATGTGTGAATACGTGTTTCGGGTAAAGCATTAATAACCAGTCTAATTCTCTTTCCTCATCCCATTCAATAAATTGAGCAATATCAATTCCCATAAATGTCAGTTTTTTCCCAGGATGTGCATACATATATCCTAAGAATGCCTTAAAATTACTAAACTTATCTTCATATGGAACAGGACTTTTATCTAATAGTGATTTTTTCCCATGAACTACTTCATCATGTGAAATTGGTAAGATGAAATTTTCTGAAAATGCATAATGCATTGAGAAAGTAAATTTGTTATGTACACCTTTTCTGAAGAAAGGATCTGTTTCTAAATAATCAAGACTATCATTCATCCATCCCATATTCCACTTAAAGTCAAATCCTAAACCACCATGTTCAACAGCTGCTGTTACTTTTGGATAACTTGTTGATTCTTCAGCTATCATAGAAACACCAGGATAATTTTCTTTTATGTAAAGATTTAAATTTTTTAAGAAATCAATTGCCTCTAAATTTTCAAAACCACCATAGATATTTCTTGCAGATTTCTCCTCATCTCTGCAGTAGTTTAAAAATATCATTGAACTTACAGCGTCTACCCTAATACCATCAATATGGTAATCTTCTATCCAAGAAATTGCACTTGATGTTAAAAAGGATCTTACTTCATTTCGTCCATAGTCGAAGACTCTAGTTCCCCAGCCTTCATGTTCCATTTTTCTTGTATCTGAATATTCATAACAATGTGTCCCATCAAATTCATATAATCCATGAGCATCTTTTGTAAAATGTCCGGGTACCCAGTCCAAAATTACTCCAATATTATTTTGGTGACAACAATCAACAAAATACATAAAATCTTCAGGTGTTCCATATCTAGATGTTGGTGAAAAATACCCCGTTGCTTGATACCCCCATGATTTATCATAAGGATATTCAGTTATTGGTAACAATTCAATATGAGTATAGTTCATATCTTTTACATAGTCTACTAGTGTATGAGCCAATTCTCTATAACTTAATTCCCTACCATCTTCATGATGTTTCCAAGAACCTAAATGTACTTCGTAAACATTCATTGGACGATGATAAGGAACCTCTCTATTTTTCATCCATTTGCTATCTTTCCATTCATAGTACGGTAACGAATAAACTTTTGAAGCTGTTAATGGTCTAGTTTCAGCATGTTTTGCATAAGGATCTGCTTTCCATAACTCAGTTCCACTTTTAGTAACTATTACGTATTTATATGCATCATATTGTTTAATACCACTAAGTTCAACTTCAAATATACCTTTATCATTAATTAATTTCATTTCATAAGTATGTGGATGCCAAGAACAAAACTCACCAGTTACAAATACCCTTACTGCATTTGGCGCCCATACTCGAAATGTACATTTATCCCCATCTAAAAATGATCCTAAATATTTATGGCTATGGTAATTAGTCCCTTCATGGAATAAATATTCTGCCATATTATTGTTCACTAAATAACCCCCTTTTCACTAAAAGTAAACGTTTACTTTAGTTGGTAAAAATTTTTAGCATAAAGAAAAATGAATAAAAACAGTTTATTTTATCACTAATTATTTCTTTATTTTTTATAACTATAGTATAACATAATGAAGCCTTTATGTA
>CALHQV010000295.1 GCA_938038035.1 uncultured Gemella sp.
TTTCTCCATTTTATGGAGATTTGACAAGTAATAATTTTTATAATATTATTAGGGTGTATCAAGAGCCTTACTAGTTAAGGAGAGATACTTGAAGAAGAGAAAGCCTTATTAGTTAAGGTTAAATAAAAGGCGTATCTATTGGATATGTCTAATTTATTTAGATAGTATGAATTAGTATTTTAAAAATTTTGTGAATGTTCATACTGTTAAGGAGTTAGCAAATGAAAAATCTAGATTTTTAGAAATAAAGCTAGAACAATTTTAGAAAGAATGGACTAGTGTGTAAATATTTAGTATAGGTGATATTTGCGAAGGTTTAGATATGGATATTAGATTTGAAAGAGGTATAAGCAAAAACAATTCTCTAGTAATCTGTGAATGGTCGAATGAGAAAGGTGAAGAATTTCAAAAGCAATGGATGGGATTAAAAGTTTCTTATCCTTTAGATTTAAATAAAATACAGAAATTAGAAAATATATTTTCTATTTTTCATGAAGAAGAATTTCTTGGAATAATACAAATTATAAAAAATGAGGGAAAAAATGTGCATTTAGGGAGATTTATTTTGAATCCACAAAGAGTAGGACAAGGGCTTGGGAAGAAAGCATTAGGTGTATTTGTTCAGCAGATTTTTGAAGATGAAAATATTGATAGCATAACTCTAACAGTATTTGATTCTAATACAATCGCTAAGAAGCTGTATGAGAAATTAGGTTTTAAAATTGATAAAATGATAGAATGTCCAAATTTAAAATATATTATGAAAAGAACCAGATAATTATTATTTTCAAAACTTTTCAACTTTAATTACATTTTAATTATAGTCTAAAGTTCGTGTAAGGTAAGTGGGCTATAATATAAACATAACAAAACTTAATAATATTTTTTTTCATAATATATGGGACTGGTTACTTTATCAGTCCCTTTCTCCATTTTCAGGATAGTTTTCAGGTTATTTCTTGAAACTTTAATTCAAAGTGTTATAATATTAGTTATGAAAAAAACATCAGTAAATTTATTAGAAGGTCCGATTTTACGGGCGATGATTGCTTTTGCGATACCGATTATGATAGCAAATATTTTTCAGCAACTCTATAATACGGTGGATATTATGATTGTTGGTAGATTCCTTGGAGAAGAATCCCTTGCTGCTGTTGGAGCTACTGTTGCGATATTTGAGCTTCTAGTTGGTTTTGCATTAGGTACAGGAAATGGTATGGGTATAGTTATTGCCCGTTATTATGGTGCAGGAAACTATGAAAAGTTAAAGAGTGCTGTAGCGGCTATGTTTGTTATAGGTGGGGTGTTGAGTATTATAATTGCCGTATTAGGTAATTTCACCTTATATCCCTTGCTGGAATTACTTGGAACACCTAGTAATGTTATTGCTCAGTCTTATGAGTATATTTATCTTATAGTAGTATTTGTAGGTGTTACTCTTGCGTACAATTTATGTGCGGGACTACTTCGGGCAGTTGGAGATAGTAAGGCTGCATTATATTTTTTAATTTTTGCAGCAATTATTAACACTGTATTAGATATATATTTCATTGCATATTTACACATGGGTGTGCGCTCGGCAGGGATAGCAACTATTATTTCACAAGGTATTTCTGCAGTATTATGTTTTATTTATATTCGTAGAAAAACTCCGTTTTTAATCCCATCCAAAAAACATTTTACGTGGAATAAAAAACTTTATGTTGATCTATTGGGGCAGGGTATTTCTATGGGGCTTATGTTTTCTGTTGTTTCAATTGGAACTGTAATTTTACAAACATCGATTAATGCCTTAGGTTCAACGATTATCAGTGCTCAGACGAGTGCTAGAAGAATAATGATGCTTTCACTTCTTCCAATAATAGCTATGAACGCGACTGTCACAACTTTTACATCGCAGAATTTTGGTGCGAGACAATATAGACGTATTGTTGAAGGGCTTCGACAAGCGACGATTATTGCGATTACTTGGTCAATTTTTATTAGTATTGTATTATTTTTTGCTAGTCCATATCTAAATGAACTTATTACAGGAAGCAATGATGAGGAATTAATTTATCAAGCTTCATTATATCTAAAAATTAGTTCTGCTTTTTATCCTGCATTAAGTATACTAGTAATACTAAGACATGCCTTGCAAGGTTTAGGTCAAAAGATGATGCCACTTCTTTCTAGTATTATCGAAATGCTTGGAAAAATATTCTTTGTGATATTTATAATACCAAGTACAGGATATCTAGGCGTAATACTCGTAGAACCTATTCTATGGTGTATAATGGCTATTCAGCTATATTATGCATTTAGAAAAGAACCAGTTATTCGTTCGTTGAAGAAACAGAGTGAATAGAAAGTTGGGAAGTCACTCCCAATCAACAAATTTAAGAAGTAATTCTAAAATTAAGATTTTAGGGTTGCTTCTTTTTTTACTGCAAACCTTATATTCACATGATATAATAGTAAGGTATGCAAAATAAAACGATAAGGTGACAGAATGAATAAATTAAAACAATTATTAAATGAAAAAAAATATTTAATTATGGGAATATTGAACTATACTCCTGATTCTTTTTCAGATGGGGGAGATTTTTACGATATAGAAGCTGCGATAGAAGGTGTTCGTAAGATGGTAGCTGAAGGTGCTGATATTATTGACATCGGTGCTGAATCAACTCGTCCAGGTTCGACAGTAGTCAGTGAAGAAGATGAACTGGCTAGATTACAAAGCGTATTTCCAACTTTAAGAAAAACATTCCCTGATGTGTGCTTTAGTGTCGACACGTATAAGCCTAATGTTGCTGAATACATGATTGAGGCAGGGGTAGATGTACTGAACGATGTAAATGGAGCAAAAGGAAGTAATATGGCAGAAGTAGCTGCTAAACATGATATTCCAATATTTATTATGCACAATGGTGGTGTAGAAGAAGGGCATGAGATTGAGCAAGTTGTACGTGAACTAGGTGAGAGTGTGGATATTTGTTTAAATGCAGGTGTGAAAAAAGAAAATATTATCGTCGATCCTGGAATGGGATTTGGTAAAACTGCAGAAGCTAATTTAGAAATTACACGAAAATTAGAGTTGCTTAATTCATTAGGTTGTGAAATCTTATATGCTGTAAGTAGAAAGAGAACGACAGATTATGTACTAGGTGGTAATAGTAATCCGAAGGATAGAGATATAGTAAGTGCGACTTTATCATTAGAAGCGGTGAAACGAGGAGCTAGAATGGTACGTGTTCATAATGTAAAAGTTATGAAAGAAGCCCTAATAACTTATGAAATAATTAATGGCTAATCTAACAGAAGGAGGTTAAAATGAAGAATACATTTGTTTATAATAATCATTTAGAAGCGAAGAAAGTTCTTAGTACGCTCGAGAGTGAATTAGAAATGTGCGATGAATTTATTTTCAGCGTGGCATTTATTTCAGAAAGTGGTTTGACTAGTTTACTTCAAACTTTGAAGAATTTAGAAGAAAAAAACATCCGTGGAAAAATTTTAACGACGAATTATTTATATTTTAATACTCCCAAAGTGTTAGAAAAATTATCTAATTTTAAAAATATTTCTTTAAAGATTTATGATTGTGTAGAAAATAAACATGGATTCCATACTAAAGGTTATTTATTTAGATGCGGTGATTCATGGAAAGTACTGATGGGAAGCTCGAACTTAACTAGTGCGGCACTGACGATAAATAAAGAATGGAATACCTTTATTGAGGGAGATAGGACTTTAACTGATAATGTCTTAGATGAGTTTAATGGGTTGTGGGTAAAATCTAAGTCATATTCTGAAATAAAAGATAAGTATGTCGAAGAATTCGCTAATAATAAGGTTGAGACTGTTGCTAAGAAAATAATTTCCGAGGAAATTAAACCGAATAAGATGCAAAGGAGTTTTATAGAAAATTTCGAAAAACTTCGTAATCAAGATAACAAGGGTCTTCTTATTTCTGCGACAGGAACTGGTAAGACGTTTGCGGCAGCTTTTGCGATGAAGAGTATAGGTGCTAAGAAATTGTTGTTTATCGTTCATAGAGAACAGATTGCTCGTCAGGCATTGGAGACGTTCAAGACTATCTTTGGAACTAGTCGTAGCTATGGTTTACTTACAGGTAAAGAGAAAAATATAGAAGCGGATTTTATTTTTTCTACTGTTCAAACTATGTCAAAAGAAGATGTTTTTAAGAGTTTTAGTGGTACCCATTTTGATGAAATTATAATAGATGAGGTACATAGGGCAGGAGCTGATAGTTATCTTAGATTGATGGATTATTTCAAACCGATATTTTATCTAGGGATGACGGCGAGCCCTGATAGAACAGATAGTTTTAATATTTATGAATTATTTAACAATAATATCGTTTATGAAGTTCGCTTAAAAGAGGCGATGGAAAATTCATTATTATGTCCGTTTCATTACTTCGGTATTAGTGATCTAGAAGTTGATGGTAAGGTTATTGATGAACTGAGCGATTTTTCAAATTTAGTGTCTAGTGAACGTGTCGAGCATATTATAAGTAAGATTAATTATTATGGCTATTCAGGAGATAGAGTAAAAGGTCTAGTTTTCTGTTCATCGAAACAAGAAGCCAAGGTGCTTAGTGAAGAGTTTAACGCACGTGGTTATAATACTACTAGCTTAACAGGTGAAGATAGTCAGGAACGACGTGAACTGGAGATTGCTAAGTTAGTTGCGAATGATGGCGATATGTTAGATTATATATTTACTGTAGATATTTTCAATGAAGGTGTAGATATTCCTGAAGTTAATCAGGTAATTATGCTAAGGCCCACGCAAAGTTCTATTATCTTTATTCAACAGCTAGGCCGAGGCTTGAGAAAATCTGCGGATAAGGAGTTCGTGGTAATAATAGATTTTATCGCCAATTATAAAAATAACTTTTTAATACCTGTGGCTCTATCTGGAGACAATAGTTATGACAAAGATACCGTAAGGAAGTTTTTATCTCAGGGAACTAGGTATATTCCAGGGACATCAACTATTCATTTTGATGAAATCTCTAAACAAAGAATATATAGCGTGATAGACAATGTAAAGTTAAATACGTGGCTATTTGTTACCGATGAATATAATAAGCTAAAAAATAAACTAGGAAGAATACCTACTTATTCAGACTTTGAAAACTATGATGCAATTGACGTTAGAAAGATTTTTGAGGTAGCTGGAAGTTATTATTCATTCTTATCTAAGAAGGATAAACAGTTTAAATATAGTGGAAAGCTGACGAAGACTGCAGAGAATATGCTCAATTTTGTCTCTACTAATCTAATCTTGAGTAAAAAGATAGAAGAACTTATAATTTTACGCTTGTTATTAGATGATAAGAAGCGTAATGTTCTTATAGCTTTTGAAGAAATTATGTTGAAAGATTATAATAAGTTTATTGCAGATTATGAGCTGGATGTTAGTAGAAAGATACTTACAAACAATTTCGTAACTAGTAGTGTCACTAAGAAGAAGTTTCATGATTGTATATTCTTAGATGAGAATGTTTCTGAGATAAGAATATCTAAGGAATTTGAAGAACAGTTGCAATCAGAGATTTTTAGAGAATTATTACTAGATTTAGTAGACTATGGAATTTATAGGTATAATAAATATTACAAAGATAATTTATACAAAGATACTAATTTTGTATTGTATGAGAAATATAGTTTTGAGGATATTTGTAAATTATTCTCATGGGGAATAAACTATGTGCCGCTAGCTATAGGTGGTTATAAGTACGATGAAAGAACGAAGACCTTACCGGTGTTTATTAATTACGATATTGATGAAAATTCATTTAATCGTGATTATACTCATGGATTTTTACCAGATAATGGTTTTACTTCGATGTCGAAGCCAAGAAGGAATTTAGAATCGAAAGAGTGCGACTATTTCTATAATGATGAAACAAAAATCTATCTATTTATGAGGAAAAATAAAGATGATAAAGATGGATCTCGAATATTTTACTTCTTAGGTGAGATGAAGACGATAGGAGAACCTAAATTAGTAGCTAGAGAAAGAAGCGGAGATACAGCAATCCAATTCTTTTATAAAATACAGACTCCAATTCGTGAAGATATGTATGAATATTTCACGAGGGATAGAATATAATATATATATAAATAGAGAGTAACTAAAAAGGTTGGGCTTGCCTCGACAAAATCTTGTTTCCCCGGAATCATGATTTTTGAGT
>CALHQV010000296.1 GCA_938038035.1 uncultured Gemella sp.
ATGATACGTAATTCGTAAAAAAATATTAAGTATATTTAAACTTTTCTTTAAACTTTGTTTAAGTTGGCATTGATATTATAAAAATATAAGTAAAACACGTTTGACCTTAACATAATAAAAATAAGGTTTAAAAGGAGGATTCTTATGGAAAACAGAAATAACAACCAAAATAATAGAGAATTTAACAATCAAGGAAATTATAATGAACAAACTAATTATCAAAATTATGATAATGTAGAAAATTCTCAATACAACAATTATGAAAATTATCAAGAGATGAATAATGAACAAGTACCTGTTCAGCAGAAAAATAACTATGGGAAATTATTCCTAACTGTCTTTGCAGCGTTTGCTCTTGGAGCTACTAGTGTGTTTGGAGCACAAGCGGTAATGGGAACTGGTAAGGCTCTGAACTCTTCGGTAACAGCGACAAAAGAAGATAAGGATAATGAACAAATTACAGTTAATGCAATTTCGAAAGCGAAAGATGCAGTAGTTTCAATCGTAAATTATCAAAGTAATTCAAATAACAGCTTAGAGTCAATCATAGGAGGAGCTAGTAGATCTGGCAATGATTCTGGTGAATTAAAAGCAGCTTCTAGTGGTAGTGGAGTAATCTACAAAAAAGTAGGAAATACAGCGTATGTCGTGACTAATAACCACGTCGTTAATGGTGCTAAAAAGTTATCTGTTATCTTAAGTGATGGTACTAATGTAAATGCGGAAGTTGTCGGGACTGATGTTTGGACAGACCTTGCTGTATTAAAGATTAGCGGTGATAATGTAACTACAACGATGGATTTTGCTGATAGTGATAAAATCGCAGTTGGTGAAACAGCATTCGCTATCGGATCACCTTTAGATGTTAACTTATCTAATACTGTTACAAAAGGAATTGTATCAGCTGTAAATAGACAAATTCCTATGGATGTTGATGGAGATGGTAAAAACGACTGGAACCAAACTGTAATCCAAACTGATGCGGCTATTAACCCAGGAAATAGTGGTGGTGCATTAATCAACAGTGAAGGTAAACTTATCGGTATTAACGAATCTAAAATTGCTAAAGCAACTGCAAATGTAAGTGCTGAGGGAATAGGGTTTGGTATTCCTTCAAATGAAGTAAAACTTATCACTGAACAATTAGAACAATCAGGTAGAGTTATTAGACCTGCATTAGGTGTACAATTAGTATCAGTTAATACAGTAGATAGTGATACTGTAAAATCACAATTGAAATATGAAGGTAAACAAGGTGTAGTAATTCGTTATGTTGAGGATGGTACTCCAGCAGCTCAAGCAGGTTTAGAGAAATATGATATCATTACAAAATTAAATGGTG
>CALHQV010000297.1 GCA_938038035.1 uncultured Gemella sp.
ATGTTAATGAATTTTATATAATCTTTTTCATGTTTAAGATAAATAAAATCCCAAATTCAATACTATATTAATACTTCACGTTTATAACTTCTCACTTAAACATTTTAAATCTTAATACAGATTTTTTCATGTGTGTTCATTAAATCTTATAACGCTTACTCAGTTTATTGACTTTTTTTATAGCCGCAAGTATAATATCATATAGAAAGGTGGTTGTATTTTGAATAAAGAATATTATGAAACTGTTGAAAAAATTAAATTTGAATTAGAAAAAATACGCCCCAAACTTATTATGGATGGCGGGAACATTGAATTTATTAATTATAAAGATGGTATATTAAAAGTTAGATTCCTTGGTGAATGCGCTCACTGTGAACTATCCCACATTACTTTAAAATATGCAATAGAAAAAACATTAATAGAAAAAATACCTGAAATAAAAAAAGTCCTACAGGTGAAAATGAGCGTTGTTTAGACGCTTTTTTTATTATACTTATAAAAAAAAAAAAAAGAGTAGACAAAAGTCTACTCTGGATGACGTCCCAGAAGGGATTCGAACCCCTGACCGACGGCTTAGAAGGCCGTTGCTCTATCCTGCTGAGCTACTGAGACATATTTAATAAGAACCTCTCTCTGAAGTACTTTAATAGTATATCAATTATTTTATATTATGTCAATACTTTTTTTAGAGAATTGTAAATATTTTTCAGTAATGCAGTTATTTCAACAATTACCTTATTACAAATAGTTTTCAGTGTTAACGTATCATCATAATTCACTACAAATATAAAAAAGGAAAGCATTGATTTCTCAAATTGCTTCCCTTTATTGTTATTAAAAATTATCTTCTTAATCCTAGAGCTTTAATTAATTCACGGTATCTTTGGATATCTTTTTTAATTAAGTAGTCTAGTAAGTGACGACGACGGAAAACTTTTTTAAGTAATCCACGACGACCTGCGTGATCTTTTTTGTGAGTGTTTAAGTGCTCAGTTAAAGCATCGATTTCTGCAGTTAATACTGCGATTTGTACTTCTGGAGAACCAGTATCTGATTCGTGAGTACGGAATTTAGCGATAATTTCTTGTTTTCTTTCTTGACTAATTGCTGCCATTGCAATTTCCTCCATATAATTTTATTTTGCGACCTTAATCCTAGTGTAGAACCTGGAGGGTTTCTATACCACGAATAAGGAATATTAGTTATTGTACAACATTTTTCAATATAATTCAAGAGATAACATTTAAAATCAGTACAATAATCAAGATTTTAGTAATCTTTTTCTTCGCAAGTTTTTTTATCTAGCTTAAGTTGCTCTTTTAAGTGATCAAAACTTTCAAATTTTTGTTCTTTTCGTAAAAATTCATAGAAGTAAATTTCGATTTTTTCTCCATATATATCTTCATCAAAATCTAAAATATGTGTTTCTATAAATTTTCTATTTTTTTCATCTGAAACCGTTGGATTATAGCCAATATTTGTAACTGATTTATAAATCTTATTATTAACTTTAATCTTAGTTACATAGACCCCATTCGTTTCAGGTAATAGATATTTACCGTCTAATTCAAGATTAGCAGTCGGGAAATTAATTGTTCTTCCTAGTTGCCTACCTTTTACTACTAAACCAGAAATAGAATAAAATCTTCCTGTATATTCTTTATATTTTAAAAATTCACCTTTTCTGACGAATTCTTTTAATACAGTCGTAGATATTTTCTCCCCATCTATTTTTTGTTTTTCTTGAATCATTACTTCTATACCACTTTCTTTTATCAAATCTGGTGTTCCTAGTCCTTTAAAACCAAATCTATAGTCAAATCCACAAAAAACCATCTCTACATTTAGTTTTTTCAGGATGTTATTAATAAATTCTTTAGCTGATAAATTTTGTAATTTTTCATTGAATTCTAAATAATATACCTCATCTACACCAAGATTCATTAGTAGCTCATTTTTTTTATTAATTGGTGTTAGAGATTCCTCACTAGTTTTTCCAAAATATTCCTTTGGACTCTTATCTAACGTAATTACTGCAGATTTAAATCCTTTTCCTGTAGCATCTATAGCACTCCCTATTATTTTTTGATGTGCTTTGTGAATACCATCAAAAAAACCTAATGCTGCAACTCTCTTTTTATTTTCTTCCTTAATCTCACTTATATCTGAAATATTAAATATTTCCATCTTCATCTACCTACTCTATTATTTTTGGAAATGTCGTTTTTACTGATAACAATTCATCATCTTTATCTTTTAGATGATAAATTGCAATTGCCTCATTCTCATATGTAAAAACTATTCCATCTGTAAAATCGTAATCTGGAAATTGATTTTTTCTAAATCTCAAACCATTCATTACTTGTTTCGCTCTAAATTTCGGTATTTCAACAAATTGAAACTCCTCAAGAGCATATTCTTTTCTTAAAAGACTTTGTTCCAAACTTCCTTCTTGAACTTTTTGTTCAACTTCTGATAACTTCAAGCAGATTTCCAAAGTTATTTCACCGCTTCTAGTTCTTGTTAACTTACTCATCGTACTAGGTAAGTTTAATTTTTCACCAATACTTGTGGCTATAGTTCGAACATATGTTCCTTTACCACAGCTTATATCAATTGAAAAATAAAATCTGTCATCTTTATAATATTCACTATTTTCTATAAAAGTAATATCGTATATATTAACTTTTCTCGTTGGAATTTCTACATCAAATTGACCTTTTCTAGCGTACTCATATAGTTTTCTACCATTAACTTTAATTGCAGAATATATCGGTGGAGTCTGTTCTATTTCTCCAATCATAGATGATAAAATGTCTTTTATCTCCTCAATGTTAATATTGCTAACTTTACAATGATCTACTATTTCACCTGTAAGATCTTCAGTTGTAGTCTTAAGACCTAGGCAAACTTCAGCTCTATAGCTTTTCCCTAAATCCATAGCATAATCACTTACTTTTGTAGCTCCACCAAGCAATAGTAATAATACTCCATCAACTTCAGGATCTAGTGTACCAGAGTGCCCAATTTTTTTCATTTGAAGAATTTTTCTTGCTTTAAAAACAACATCGTGACTTGTAATTCCGCGTTCCTTGTAAATTGGTAAAATACCTTCAAACATTATTTCTTATCCTCTTTTTTCAAACAATCCGGACACAAACCATAAACCTCAAATTTATGACCATCAATTTGATAACCTTTCAATTCTTCTATTTCTAAATTATCACATACATGGACATGAATTATTTTTGCTTTTCCACAACTTAAACATATATGGTGGTGGTGATGGTGATCAGTTTCTAAACATCCTATTTTAAAATATTTCTCACCTTTTATTTCAGTTGTTTCTAAAATCCCTAATTCTTCATAAGTACTTAGATTTCTATAGATTGTATCAAAACTTAGTCCAGGATACATCTTACCAAGAGTCTCAGAGACATATTTTGCATTTATATATCTATCCTCATTTACTAATAGCTCAACCATAGCTTTTCTCTTCTCAGTATATTTATATCCTTTTTCTTTTAAAAGTTTCATTATCTTATCAACTTTTTCTTCTGATATTTTCATAGGTAACCTCCTGTACTAACTATTTTTTAAAGTCTACAAACGTCTTATTTCTTAACATTGCAATCTCATCTTTATACGGTGCAATATCTTTCTTTTCTCCATACCAAGGTGTTTCTAAAATTTTAGGAATATTAGCAAACTCATCTAAGTGTACAATCCTATTAATTGCATCAAATCCAATACCACCATATCCGATATTTTCATGGCGATCTTTATGTGCACCTAATGTATTTTTACTATCATTAATATGTAGAACTTGAATTCTATCTAATCCTACTATCTTATCAAATTCAGTAAGTACACCATCCAAATCATTAACGATATCATATCCACCTTCAAAAACGTGACAAGTATCAAAGGTAACAGTTAATTTCTCATTTAATGTAACTCCATCAATAATTTGAGCAATTTCATCAAATGTTCTTCCACATTCACTACCTTTTCCTGCCATTACTTCTAGAGCGATATTAGGTTTCATATCTTTTGTTAAAACTTCATTTAATCCTTTAACAATACTTGCTATACCTACATCAGCTCCAGCTTTAACGTGTGCTCCTGGGTGGAGAACGATATTTTTAGCACCAATTTTTTCAGTTCTTTCAATTTCTAATCTTAGAAAATCAACTGCAAGTTGGTAAATATCTGGTTTAATAGTGTTTGCTAAATTAATAATATACGGTGCATGTACAACAATATCACTTATATTTTTTTCTTCCATTAGCTTATGAGCTTCTTCAATACGTAGTTCATCTATTGGTTTTCTTCTAGTATTTTGAGGAGCTCCAGTATAAATCATAAACGTGTCACTATTGTAACTAGCCGCTTCTTTAACAGAACCAAGCATCATTTCTTTTCCAGACATTGACACATGTGATCCAATTTTCAAGTTTTTCATTATTTACCTCTATTCGCTTTATTATTACGTTTAGCAAATTTTCTTCTTTCTTTTTGTTTAAGTTTATCCATTTTATATTTATATTTTTTCTTATAACCTGGTTTAACTTTTTTAGAAACTTTTACTTTTGATTTTAATTTCTCAGTTAAGTTATGATCAGCTACGACTTTCTTTCTACTTTGACGTTTATTTCTGTCTTTAGCTTCAACGAATTCACCATTTCTAATATCTTGGTGATTAAATTCAATTCCACGTTTTTCTAAATCTTGTAATTTTTCTTCATCTTTATTATTGTAAATTGTAATACAGTCTCCGCTTAATCCTGCACGTCCAGTACGTCCTGCTCTATGGATAAAGAAATCTAAATCATTAGGAATATTGAAGTTAATAACATGACTCACTCCTTCAATATCAATTCCACGACTCATTAAATCACTAGCTACAACATAAGTGAAATCTAAGTTGTTAATTCTTCTTTGCATTTGTTTACGTTCACGTGGAGTTAAATCTCCGTGTAGAACACCTACATTTAATCCTTTTGAAATAAGATAGCTGCTAACTTCTTCAACTTCAGTTTTCTTATTAGCAAAGATAAGTGCTAGATAAGGATTAATAACTGTAGTAATTTCGTGTAATTTTTCTAAACGCGATGAACTTTTCTCTGGAATTAAAATATATTCAATTTTTCCAAATTTTGCATTATCAACTTCGATATACTGTGCATTTTTCAGATATTTTTTTAAGAAGTGATTCATTTGCGTTGGTATAGTTGCTGAGAATACTAAAAATTGGCAATTTTCCGCTGCTCTTTTAGAAATTTTATCAACATCTTCCATGAATCCTAAGTCGATCATCATATCACATTCATCAATAACAAGACTCTCAACTTCTTTAATAGCTAAGGCACTTGATTTATCTAATTCTAATACACGTGTTGGTGTACCTATAATAATATGTGGAGCATTAGATACTCTTTCAATATCTCTATTTAAATCTTGTCCACCGATACATAGTGTAATTTTAATATCTTCTTCGCTAAAGCTAGCTATATGTAACGCCATGTCATATAATTGTCTAGATAGCTCTCTTGTTGGTGCTAAAATTATACTTTGTGTTTTTTTCTTAGTTACATCTAATTTACTAAAAATTGGTAGTAAGAAAGAGTGACTTTTCCCACTTCCCGTTTGTGATTTTGCAACTATATTTTTCCCCTTTAATACTGGTGAGAATACTCTCTCTTGAATTTTTGTAGGATTATCGAATCCTAAATCTACTACTGCCTTATTTACAAATTCATTAAATTTATACTGTTCAAATGACTTTGGTAACATTTAAAATCTCCTTTATGATTTTTCTATCTAAATATATGGGAGTTTTCCCCATCCTCAATTTCACA
>CALHQV010000298.1 GCA_938038035.1 uncultured Gemella sp.
GGACAACCTGGTTCTTACGTTCCAGTATCAGAATCAGTAGAGGCATTTAAAGGAATTTTAGAGGGTAAATATGACCATATTCCAGAAGATTGCTTCCGTCTTGTAGGTGGAATTGAAGATGTATTAGAAAAAGCTCATAATATAAGGAATGCTAATCCACTATCTCATGCAAGTGCAGAATTATTGGAGAAATATACAACCGAAGAAATAAAGAGGAGTATTGAAGATTTAAATGGTTTAATTGAATGTTATATTGAAAATAAAGAGAATAATTAATTTTAAATAAAAATAACAGTCACAATATTGAGTTTCGGAAGTGTAATAGATTTTAAAATTGTTAAAGTGAAAATAATTTAGAGGTTATTTTGATGATAAAATCAAAAAATATATAAATTCATTTAGCTTTATTTGTAGAATGTAATACATAGTTAATATCAACTTAAAATCGTGCTAATGTGGTTGCTTTAAAGAGAAATGGATGATATAATAAGGAGATGAATTATAAGATGATTATAAAATCATTAAGTAAGAAAATATGTCGGAAGGAAAATGTTAATGGCTATTTTAGGAAAAATATTTGATGCTAACAGAAGAGAAGTAAAAAGCTTATCAAAATTAGCTGATAAAGTATTAGCTAAAGATGAAGAATATTCAAATCTTAGCGATGAAGAATTAGTAAATAAAACAGAAGAATTTAAAGCTTATATTCAAGAACAAAAAGAAAAAGGTAAAGATACAGCGGATATATTAGATAAAATTCTAGTAGATGCGTTTGCTGCAGCTCGTGAGGGTGCATTACGTTCTCTAGGAATGAAACCATATAAAGTTCAAATTATGGGTGGTATCGCACTTCACCGTGGTGATATCGCGGAGATGAGAACAGGGGAAGGTAAAACTCTTACTGCCACAATGCCAGTGTACTTAAACGCATTAGCAGGTGAAGGTGTACATGTTGTTACAGTTAACGAATACTTATCACAACGTGACGCTCAAGAAATGGGAGTTTTCTACAACTACATGGGACTTTCTGTAGGTCTTAACTTAAACTCTCTTAACTCTGAAGAGAAAAGAGCAGCATATAATGCTGATATCACATACTCAACTAACAATGAGTTAGGGTTTGACTACTTAAGAGACAACATGGTTAAAACAGTTGAAGCTCGTGTACAACGTCCATTAAACTATGCTGTAATCGATGAGGTTGACTCAGTACTTATAGATGAAGCACGTACCCCACTTATTATCTCTGGTGAAGGTCAAGAATCAACTTCATTATATCAAGTCGCAAATGCCTTCGTTAAAACTCTGAAAAAAGCAGAGAAAGAAGATGGAAGTGATGGAGATTATACTTTAGATATTAAAACTAAATCTATCCAACTTTCTGAGAATGGTATTGATAAAGCAGAAAGTTACTTCGGATTAAAAAATCTTTATGATTTAAAAAATGTTGATTTAACTCACCACATTAACCAAGCGTTAAAAGCTAACTACACAATGGCACTAGATGTTGACTATGTAGTTGCTGAAGATGGAGAAATCTTAATCGTTGACCAATTTACAGGTCGTACAATGCCTGGTCGTCGTTTCTCTGAAGGTTTACACCAAGCTATTGAAGCTAAAGAAGGTGTGCCAATTCAAAAAGAAAGTAAAACAATGGCGACTATTACATTCCAAAACTTCTTCAGAATGTATAAAAAACTTAGTGGTATGACAGGTACTGGTAAAACAGAGGAAGAGGAATTTAGAAATATTTACAACATGTTTGTAACTACAATTCCTACGAACAGACCAATCCAAAGGATTGATGCACCAGACTTCATTTACTCAAATATGGAAGCTAAGTTCAATGCGGTAGCACAAGAAGTTAAAGAACGTTATGATAAAGGACAACCAGTTCTTTTAGGTACTGTTTCAATTGAAACGAGTGAATTAGTATCTAAATTATTATACAAATATGGTGTTCCTCATAAAGTACTTAATGCTAAGCAAAATGAAAGTGAAGCTGAAATTATCAAACAAGCTGGACAACGTGGTTCAGTAACTATCGCGACTAACATGGCTGGTCGTGGTACGGATATTAAACTTGGAGAAGGTGTTCGTGAATTAGGTGGTCTTGCTGTAATTGGTACAGAACGTCACGAATCACGTCGTATTGATAACCAATTACGTGGTCGTTCAGGACGTCAAGGGGATCCAGGTTACAGTAGATTCTATCTATCTCTAGAAGATGAACTTATGGTTCGTTTCGGAGCTGATAGATTACAAAAAATCATGGGTAAAGATGTAGATACACCGCTTGAAAGTAGAATGGTAAGTAGATCTGTTGAAAGTGCTCAAAAACGTGTTGAAGGTAATAACTATGACTCGCGTAAACAAGTACTTCAATATGATGATGTATTACGTAAACAACGTGAAATCATGTACGCTGAAAGAAATGAAGTGTTAGAAAATGATGTTGTTACTGATATTATTCAAGAGATGATTGGTGAAGCAGTAGATAAAACTATGGCATTTATCACTGAAAACTTAGAAGCACACAGTGAAAAAGAAGAAACTGAAGAAATCATTAAATCACTTAATGAGAAGTTCTTAGGTCAAAAACCTATTACTGAGAGTGAGTACTCAGATGTTATGTCTGATGATGAAATTCGCGAGCTTGTATTACACAGAATTAATCTTGAGTTAGCTGAGAAACGTGAGTTACTTGGTGATGAAACTATGAATTCATTCGAGAAATACATTCTTCTTAACGCTATTGATGATAGATGGACTGATCACATCGACCAAATGGATCAACTTAGAAAAGGAATTTTCCTTCGTTCTTATGGACAAATTGATCCGCTTCGTGAGTATAAAACAGAAGGTTACCAAATGTTCGAGGACATGATTGATGATATTCAAGTAGAAGTTGTTACTAACTTAATGCGTATTAGAGTAGAACGTCATGAAGAAATCGAAATGAAACAAGAACCAACTAACCTTGTAACTAACGATAGTAAAGAACATATCGCTCGTGGTCCAATTAAGAGTGCATCTCGTGAAGAGAAAAAAGCTCGTATCGAAGAGCGTAAGCAACGTATTAAAGAGTTAAAAGCTCAAAAAGATAAAGAAACTAATTAGAAGTTAATTGAAAGAAGGAGACTTGTATAAAGGTTTCCTTCTTTTCATGGCTTTAATAATATTTTATAAGGAGACAAGTATTATGAATAATATAGATAAACTAAAAGAAATAATAGAATTAAATGATAATATTGTCTTTTTTGGTGGAGCAGGTGTTTCTACTGAATCTAATATACCAGATTTTAGAAGTGCGAATGGAGTATTCAGTGTAAAACTAAATAAGCACTTTACACCCGAACAACTCGTTTCCAGAACTATGTTTGTGAAGTATCCTGAAGATTTTTTTGATTTCTACAAAAAACATTTAGTTTACCCTGATGCTAAACCGAATAGAGCTCATTTTTATTTAGCAGATTTGGAAAAGCAAGGGAAACTTAAAGTGGTAATTACACAAAATATTGATACTTTACATGAACAAGCGGGTAGTAAAAATGTTTTAAAACTTCATGGAAGTGTAGATGCAAATTATTGTACTAAGTGTAAAAGTTTTTACAACCTAGAAGAGTTCTTAGCTAAAAATGAAGAAATACCGAGCTGTGATAAATGTGGTGGAGTAATAAAACCATATGTTACTTTATATGAAGAGGAATTAGACATGACAGTATTTAATGCTGCAATTAACTTTATTGAAAGAGCTGATGTACTGATTATCGGTGGTACTTCATTAAGTGTTTATCCAGCAGCAAACTTACTACATTATTTTAGAGGGAAACATTTGGTTGTTATTAATAAATCGTCTACTCCTCAGGATAATATGGCTGACCTTGTAATTAATGGTAAAATCGGAGAAGTATTTTCAAAACTAGGAGAAAGGTTAGGTGATGTGTAGATGTATTTATTTAGAAAATTATCTTGGTTCATGAAGCTAGAAAAAAGACGTTATCTTATTGGAATAATTGCCCTTATCTTAGTAAGTATTTTCAACTTAATTCCACCGAAAGTTATTGGGACTGTTATTGATAAAATTGAGGCTGGAAATTTAACTAATGGAGAGTTATTCTTAAATGTTGGTTATCTTGTATTAGCTGCACTTGCGATGTACGCACTTCGTTATGTTTGGCGTGTTTATATTTTTGGAGCGGCATATAACTTAGGAAGGATTTTAAGGTCAAGATTATTTGAACACTTTACTAAGATGTCTCCATCGTTCTTCCAAAAATATCGTACGGGTGACTTAATGGCTCATGCAACGAATGATATAAACTCAGTAGTAATGGTTGCTGGTGTAGGAGTAATGTCAGCTGTTGATGCAAGTATTACAGCTTTAGTGACATTATTTACGATGATATTTTTAATTGATTTCAAGTTAACTCTAATAGCTATTATACCTTTACCATTTTTAGCATATGCTACTAATTATATTGGGGATAAAAACTATGAGAGTTTTGAAGCAGCTCAAGAATCTTTTTCAGATTTAAATAACAAGGTTCAAGAAAGTGCCTCTGGGATAAAGGTTACAAAATCATTTGGTTATGGTAATGATGAAATTAAGAGTTTTAGAGAAGTTAATAACAAAGTATTCGGTAAGAATGTTATAGCTTCTAAGTATAACTCATTATTTAATCCAATGGTATTAATCTTCGTTGGTTTATCTTACACACTTACTCTTGTCTTCGGTGGAATTTTTATCTCAAATGGTGATTTATCGGTTGGGGAGTTAGTTACTTTCGTTACTTATCTTGATATGTTAGTATGGCCGCTTCAAGCCATTGGTTGGTTATACAATATATCACAACGTGGTGAAGTTTCTTATAAACGTATTGAGAGTTTATTAGCTGAAGTTAATGAGGTAAATACTAACTTAGATAGTAATATCAAAGCTGAAAATGGTAGACTTGAATATAATATCAACAACTTCGAATTTGAAGAAGGTAAGAGTGTCCTAAGAGATATTAAGTTCGCTATTGAAAAAGGTCAAACTCTTGGTATCGTAGGTGTTACTGGAGCAGGTAAAACTACATTATTAAGGCTATTATTAAGAGAATTTAATATTAAATCTGGTAATATCATGCTTAACAATAGAGACATTGCTGAATATAGTATTAACGACCTTAGAAAACTTATTGGATATGTACCACAAGATCAAGTTCTATTCGCTATGTCGATTAAAGAGAATATCCGTTTTGCAAATCCTTTGATCGATGATAAACAAGTAGAAGAAATTACAAAAATTTGTGGTCTATATGATGATATTATGGCTATGCCTGAGAAGTTTGATACGATTGTTGGTGAGAAAGGTGTTAGTCTTTCAGGTGGTCAAAAACAACGTTTAGCGATGAGTCGTGCTTTGATTATTAATCCTGAAATTTTAATCCTTGATGATTCATTATCTGCAGTTGATGCTAAGACTGAACATGTTATTTTAGAGAACTTAAAAGAACAACGTAGTGGTCAAACTAATATCATTACTGCACATAGACTTTCTGCAGTAGTGGAAGCTGATTTAATAATTGTTTTAGGTGATAACACGATTATTGAAAAAGGAACTCATGATGAACTTATCGCCAATAATGGTTGGTATAAAGAGACTTATGAAAGTCAACAGATGGAAGAAAGCTTGAAAGGAGGAAGTGAAGATGTCGAAAAGTAAGACGTTTTTTAGACTAATGCGCTATATGTTGCGCTATAAAGGATTATCGATATTAGCACTATTATTTATATTAATGACTTCGATAGTCGCAACAGCAATTCCTCTTTTAGCTCAATATTATATTGATAATTTTATTACAAAAAATATTGCTAAAGCT
>CALHQV010000299.1 GCA_938038035.1 uncultured Gemella sp.
GGTTTCTTAATTAAATCTTGTTTAGCTGGATTTGTTAAGTAAGCTACTGGTTTTACTAAATCTTCTACTGGAATTGTAGCTGTAGTCTTAGTACCATCTGGATTTGTCACTGTTACAGTTGCATTTCCTTTTTCGTCAAATAATACAACTGTTGGATTATCTTTATCTTTATCTGGGTTTACAGCCTTGATGTTTTTCTCGATTTCTTTAATATCCTCTGCTGTTAGGTGTTCGCGATCTTTCACTAATACTCTATCTGCAGGTGTACTAATTTTGTTTCCTGCTTTAACTGTTGCTTTATCTGTATCTGTTTTTGTTAAGTCGCCTACTGGAATTGTAACTGTCTTACCTTCTGGTGTTGTTACGATTGCATTTCCTTTTTCGTCCACAAATACTGTAGCATCTGGATTTACACGTTGAACTTTATCTTTAATTTTTGTTTTAACATCATCCGTAATTTGTCCATCTTTAACAAAGACTCTATCTGCTGGTTTGTTAACAAGGTTTCCTGCTTTAGGATCATTTGACACATCTTCTTGTGTTTTCACCAAATCATCTGCTGCAATTACTGCTGTTTTTCCATCTGGCGTTGTTACTGTGGCATTTCCTTTTTCATCTACGAATACTGTAGCGCCCGGATTTACACTTTCAACAGCTTTTTGAATTGCTGTTTTTTCTGGTCCTGACAAACCATCTTTATTCGCAACTACTGTTTCGTCTACAGGAATCTTAACTGCTGGTTGTTTAGTTGAATCTGTTAAATCAGTTTTTGCCTTCAATAAATCAGCAGCTGGAATTGTTGCTACAGCACCATCTTTAGTTGTTACTGTGGCATTTCCTTTGTCATCTATTACTACTGTTGCATCTGGATTTACTGCTTTAACTTTATCTGCAATTTTCTCTTTTAACTTAGCAAGCTCTTCTGGATTTAAGTTAGCAACATCTTTATCTAAAATTACTCTGTCTGCTGGAGTATTCACTTTGTTACCTGCAGTTGCAGAATTTTTATCATCTGGATTTTTTAGTAAGTCTTCAACAGGAATTGTTGCTGTTTTGCCTTCTGGTGTTGTTACTGTTGCGTTTCCTTTGTCGTCAACGAATACTTTTGTTCCTTCTGGGTTAACTGCTTTAATCGCATCTGCAATCTTAGTTTTAAGAGTTTCTTTATCAGCGCCTTCTAAGTCTGCTGGTTTTGCTGATACTCTATCTGCCGGTTTGTTGACATTGTTTCCTGCGTTTGCGCCATCTGCTTGATCTTGTGTTTTCACTAATTCAGAAGCTGGAATAACTTTAGTTTTTCCGTCTGGTGTTGTTACTGTTGCATTTCCGTGATCATCTACTACTACTGTTGTAGGGTTTGCTGGATCTGTAGATGGATTTACTTTTTCTACAGCTGCTTTAATTGCATCTTTTTCAGCTTGAGTTAATCTATCAGTATGCTTAACAATTTTTTTGTCAACTGGTTTCTTAACATCATCTTGTTTGTCAGCTTTTTCTAGGTCTGCTGCATCTTTTGCTAGGTCAGACGCTGGGATTGTCGCTACAGCTCCGTCTTTCGTTGTTACTGTTGCGTTTCCTGCTGTATCAAATACTACAGTTGCACCTGGGTTCACTTTCAAGATTTCAGCTTTGATTTTTTCTTCATCAGCATCTTTGTTATCAGAGCTTGTTACAACTACCTTCGTTGCTGGTGTGTTTACTTTGTTTCCTGCATTAGCCTTATCTTTAGCTGCTGGATCTTTTAATAAATCCTCAACAGGAATTGTCGCTGTTTTTCCATCTGGAGTAGATACTGTTGCATTTCCTTTTTCATCAACTACAACTTTTGTTCCTTCTGGATTTACTTTAAGAATTGCTGCTTTGATTTTTCCTACAACATCATCTTTCTTAGTAGGATCCGCTAAGTCTTCTTTTGTTGCTGGTACTTTATCTGCTGGTTTGTTGACATTGTTTCCTGCTTTAGCAGTTTCTTTATCAGCTTCAGTTTTCACTAATTCAGTCACTGGAATTGTCGCAGTTTGTCCTTCTGGTGTTGTTACAGTCGCATTTCCTTTTGCGTCTACTACTACTGTTGCACCTGGGTTGACAGCTTCTACTTTAGCTTTAATTGCTGCAATATTTTCAGGAGTTAAAGCATCTTTATTAGCTATTAGTTTATCAACTGGCTTGTTAATGCTGTTTCCTGCTCTAGCAGTGTCTTTATCAGCTTCTGTTTTCACTAAGTCAGCTTTTGGAATAACTACAGTCTTACCGTCTTTCGTTGTTACTGTTGCATTTCCTTTTTCGTCAACTACTACTGTTGCACCTGGATTTACTGCTTCAACCGCTGCTTTAATGGCATCTTTAGATGCGGTTAAATCTGCATTTGGATCAGCTACTACTACCTTGTCTGCTGGTTTGTTTACAGCATCTTGTTTAGTTGGGTCTGCTAAATCTGTTTTAGCTTTTACTAAGTCAGATACCGGAATTGTTGCTGTTCTCGGTTGTTCACCTTGTGCTGCTGGTATTGTTACTGTTGCATTTCCCTTCTCATCAAATACTACTTCAGCACCTGGGTTTACTGCTTGGATTTTAGCTTTAATTGCATTTTTGTTATCATCATTTAATGCTTCTGGGTTTTCTACCACTACTCTATCTGCTGGAGTGTTTACTTGGTTTCCACCACTTACTGTATCCTTATCACCATCTACTTTTACTAATTCACTTACTGGAATTGTTGCTGTTTTCGCTTCTACTCCTGGTGCTGCTGGTGTTGTTACTGTTGCATTACCTTTAGCATCAACTACTACAACTGCACCTGGGTTTACTGCTTCAACTTTAGCCTTGATAGCATCTTTTACTTTTTCAAGTTCTTCTGGTGATAACGCTGCAATATCCTCTACAACAGTTTTTGAGTTTGGTTTATTGATGTCATCTCCACCATTTGCTTTCTTAGCTTCTTCTGGTGTTTTGAATAGGCCTGATGCTGGAATTGTTGCTACAGTACCATGTGGAAGTACTACTGTTGCATTTCCTTCATCATCATATTTAACTTTAGCTTCTGCCCCATTTAATTTTTTCAGTTTTTCAGTTACTTTTGCTTGGTCATCTGCATTTGTCGCGTTTCCGACTACTTTATCTGCTGGCTTACGAATTCCTGCATTAGCTGAACCTGAATTATCGTTTTTCACATCTTCTAATGTACGTACTAATTCTGCTACTGGGAATCCTGCTGTTTTTCCTTCTGGCGTTGATACTGTTACTGTTCCGTTATCATTCATTGTTACAACTGAATTAGGGTTAACATCACGAACAGCTTTTAAGATTTTTTCTTTTTCAGCATCTGTTAATTTCTTAGGATCAGGATCTTTAACGATAACTTTATCCGCCGGACGATTAATATCGTTACCTCCTCCCTTGCTATCTAAATCAGTATTAGTTCTCACCAATTTATCTAATGGAAGAGTTTCTTCTTTTCCACTTTCTAATCTTACATTTACACTTCCATCTGGATTCACTGTGATTGAAGTCGCTGTTGGATTCACTTTTCTTACTGCTGCTTCGATTTTTTCACGGTCAGTAGCGCTTAGAGCACCCTTATCTGCTACTAACACCTTATCTGCCGGTAAACGCACTGAGTTAATTGCCTTGATGGCATATTCTCCGGCTTTCTTAGCCTTGTCAACATCAGCGTCTTTTTTAGCTCCATCGATTGCTGCTTCTGATGCTTTTTTAATAGCATCTACTTCCGCTTTTAGTTTTTCTTTAGCCGTGTCTGATAATGACCCGTCATTTTGAATTTCTGCTTTCTTAGTATCAGCCACTCCTATTAGGCTATCTTTTGCCGCTGGTTTCTTAGCAGCATTTTTTGTTACAGCCTTAATATCTCTTTCGCCATCAGTACCAGCTGTATTGATTTCACCTTGAATTCTTTCAGCTTCTGCAGTTGTATCTGCATTATTTGCCTTACCATTAATTTCTGCTTTTTTAGTTTCAGCAATTCGTTTTGCTTCTTCTTTTGCAGCTGTTTTTTCTTCGTCCGTTAAATCAGCACGGCCGTCCATTTCTATTTCTTTAGCTTTTAATGCTGCATCAATTTTATCTAATGCCGCTTGTTTTGCGATTGGGTTTACTTTAGCAATCGCTTCAGTAGCTTTAGTTTTTTCACCATCTACTGCTGTTTGCGCTGCTGTTGCTTCTGCTGGTGTTGGTGCAATACCTGGTTGTTTATCAATTTCAGCAATTGCTTTATCTGCTGCATCTTTTGCTTTTGCTTTTGCAGTCGCTTTTTCTGTATCTGATAAGTCAGTACGTTTTTCAAGTGCGTCTTCTTTAGCTTTCAATGCATCTTGAACAGCCTTTTTAGCCTCATCTTTAGCTACCGGATTTACTTTTCCTACAGCTGCAGCACCATCAGTTCCGGCTGTTGTTACATCTGCAGCATTTGTAGCGTCATCAATTTTGTCTAAGGCTGCTTGTTTAGCTTCATTTACTTTATTAATAGCTGCATCTTTTTCAGCTTGTGATAATGCACTATTACCATTGATAGCAGCAATTTGCTCTGTTGCTTTATCATTTACCGCTTTAATTGCTGGAGCTTTGTCTAATTTCACAACTTTATCTAAAGCGATTGTATCTTTAGAACCATCTTTATAGGTTACTACTAAGTTTGTACCCTCTTGAGCAACAGCATCTACTGCATTTCCAACATTTTTAACTTCAGCATTTTTGTCAATGTTCTTGTCTTTATTTTTCTTAGAGAATTCTAATTGGAGATTTTTCTTAACAGCTACCAAATCATCAGGAGTCAGATTAGCGGTATTTGTTACGACAATTTTATTCGCATCGTCTAATGCTTTAACATCATACTTAGCTGTTTGAGCTTTTAAGACAATTCTAAAACCACCTGGGTCTGTTGCGTATGAACTACCTGTAGCATTATTAGAAATATTCTTACCATCTGCATCTGTTGCCGTTGCGTAACGAGTTACAATAGGATATTCACCATTTTCGTCTGTTGGGAATTTATTAGCATCTAAACCTGGTGTTGTCTTCGATAAGTTACCTGTGATGTGAATAGTTGCAGGACTTTCTGCTGTAGCTTTTGTTTCTGTAGAAATTTTTCCTACTGTCATATCGTATTGATTATCTAAAACATTAGGATCATCTTGACCAGCCTTCTTAGGCAACTCTTTATTTCCACCCTGTCTAATAGACGCTTCTACTACCTTACCTGTATCATCTGTATATGTAATTGGAATATCGAAATCTTCATTTGCATATACATAGACATCTTTTTTACCATCTTCAGAATATGGAATTGTTACTTCCGGAGCGTTGTTTTGACGAACTTTAATCTTATATGTATAGTCAGCAGATTCTTTCCCTTGGCTGTCCACTGCTCTAAAGATTACAGTATGTTCACCTGCTGTTGAAGTATCTACTTTTACAGCATTTTCATCTCCATCAATTGATACTATTCTCGCATTTCCTTTAGTACCTAAAGTAGCGTTTTGATCATCTTCATGGTCTGTTACTTTCACAAGTTTTAATAAATCAGCTTTTGTTACAGATGCATCTGTTGGAACTTCTTTTTCATTTTTGTTTTCTTCCACTGCTGATACTACTGGCGCTTCGTTAGTAACTGCAATTTTCGTTCTTCCTAAGTGATGCCCATGAGTAGCCCCTCCGTTATGAGGAATAACTTCTAAATCTACTCCTTCTTTGATATTTTCTGTTAATGTTAAAGTAACAGTATCATAAAAATCACCTTTTACAACTTCCTTAATTGTTGCTTTATTAGCATTTCCACCAGCCATCACTAAACTTCCGTCATCTTCACGTTTAATATCAAGCTGTGGTCTTTGGTTGTTATCTTTATTTGTATACCAGAAATATGTGAATCCAGCATCGTGAGGAACTTTTAGCGTTACTTCTTTAGATCCAGCTACAACGCTCTTCCCATCTTTTGAAGCTGCTGACGGTAAGATTTGAGCAGGTCCGATAGATACTTCTTGGTTTTTAGCTTCACTGTCTATACCATTAACCGTTTGAATAATTTCTACTGGGTTTTTAGGCTTACTTACATGGAATGTTCTAGCTCGTTCATTTGCTCCAGCTAAAGCTTCATTACTGTTCAATCCTTTATTTAGAGAAATTTCCCATTTTCCTTGAGCATTTACTGTTGTTTCTTTTTCTAATAATACACTTGTTTTTTCTGGGTTTCTTACAGTAACTTTAACAGTTGCTCCAGCTACACCAGTACCAGTAATTTTATCATCTGTTGAGAAAATAGTATCTCTTGAGTTAGGTTTTGTGTCTACCACTGGTGCCGGTCCACTTTTAACCAATAGACCTTTTGAAACAGTGTCTTTAGAACCATCTTTATATGTTATAACGAAGTTTTTACCTTCTTCAGTAATTGTGTCAACTACTGTATTAGTATCAGCTACTTCTGTACCTTTTAAGCTTGCAAGACGAGCATCTGTACTTGTTGTTGAATATTCAACTTTTAGAGCATTTTTAATTCCCTCTAAGTCTGCTGGTGATAATTGATTTGGATTAGCAACTAGTACTTTATCTGCATTTG
>CALHQV010000300.1 GCA_938038035.1 uncultured Gemella sp.
TATACCTCTTCTTAAAAGTTAATAAATGTACTTCAAGAATATTAAATAAGTATAGAAATTTTGAAAAAATTTTTCATAGATTTTCAGAGCGAAAATAATCGTTGAAAAAATAAAAAATAGAGTGTATAATAAATATATGTTTTAAATTTCCGGGAAATAATTTCGGAAATATTTTTATGGGAGTGTGAGGAAATAATGAAGATTATTGTTTATTCATTGACTGGAAATTGTAAAAGATTTGTAGAGATGTGTGAAATTCCCGAAGAAGATGTAATTTATTTACAGGATATTGATTACGATGTAGATTTTGATTATATCCTTATAACACCAACATTTGGTTTTGGAGAAGTACCAGCTGCGGTCTCTAAGTTTTTAGTAGAAAATCATATGTATTTAAAAGGTGTTGTTGGTAGTGGAAATAAAAACTGGGGTGAACGATTCGCCAACGCTTCTGAAATTATTAGTAGGGAGTATGATGTTCCATTACTGATGAAAATTGAATTACATGGAAGCAAAAAAGATATAAGTGAATTTAAAAAAATATATTTGGAGAGTGTAAAGAATGGAGAAATTTAATCATATTGAACTAAATAATGAAGTAACAAAAAGAGGCGACAATGGATTTTTTAAATTAGAAAAAGACATTGAGGCTATTGAAGAATTTCTTCGTGAAGTAGACTTTCGAACTGTAAAATTTAGTTCAGAAATGAAAAGACTTAGATATCTAGTAGAGGAGAATTTCTACTATAATATCTTTGATAAATATATTGAAGATGAAATTTTAGAATGTTTAGAATTAGCTGCAAACTTTAAGTTTGAATTTAAGAGTTATATGGCAGCAAGTAAGTTCTATAAGGACTATGCATTAAAAACAAATGATAAAAAACAATATTTAGAAAACTTTAACCAACACGTATTTATCGTAGCTATGTACTTAGCTGATGGTGATGTTGCTTTAGCGAAAGAGCTTATGATTTCAATGCTTGAGCAAAGATTACAACCAGCAACACCAACATTCCTAAACTCAGGAAGAAGTCGTCGTGGTGAGTTAGTATCGTGTTTCTTATTAGAAGTAGGTGATTCACTTAACTCTATTAACTACATCGATTCAACAGCTAAACAACTTTCAAAAATTGGTGGGGGAGTTGCGATTAACTTATCTAAACTTCGTGCACGTGGTGAGAGTATTAAAGGTATAAAAGGAGTAGCTAAGGGTGTTATTCCTGTTGCTAAATCTTTAGAACAAGGTTTTGCATATGCTGATCAACTTGGACAACGTCCAGGAGCTGGAGCTGTTTACTTAAATATTTTCCACTATGATGTCTTAGAATTCTTAGATACTAAAAAAGTTAATGCTGATGAAGAATTACGTCTTCCAACGATTTCTACAGGTATTATCGTACCATCATTATTCTTCGATTTAGCTCGTGAGAATAAAGATTTCTATATGTTTGGACCTCATTCAATCTATGAAGAATATGGTTTAGTGTTAGATGATATTGATATTGCTAAATATTATGATGAATTTGTAGCGAACGAAAACATCATGAAACGTAAATTTGATGCTCGTGATATGCTTAACTTAATTGCACAAACTCAATTACAATCAGGGTACCCATACTTAATGTTCAAAGATAACGCGAATAAAGATCACGCACTTCGTGATATTGGACAAGTTAAAATGAGTAACTTATGTACTGAGATTTTCCAATTACAAGAAACTTCAATAATTAAAGACTACGGTGAAGACGATATTATTAAGCGTGATATTTCTTGTAACTTGGCTTCATTAAATATTGTAAATGTAATGGAAAGTAAAAAAATCAAAGAATCTATTTACTCTGGTATGGATGCATTAACATTTGTAAGTAATTCTACTAAGATTAAGAATGCACCTGGTGTAGTAAAAGCTAATGATGAGTTCCACTCTGTTGGATTAGGAGCGATGAACTTAAATGGATACTTAGCTAAAAACTTAATCGCTTATGAGAGCGAAGAAGCGAAAGATTTCGCAAATGTATTCTTCATGATGATGAACTACTACACATTAGAACGTTCAATGCAAATTGCTAAAAAACGTAATGAAACATTTAAAGACTTTGAAAAATCAGATTACTACAATGGTAGATATTTCACTAAATATATTGAAAATGACTACTTACCAGTAACTGATAAAGTAAAAGAATTATTCGAAGGAATTCATATTCCAACAAGAGAAGACTGGAGAAGTCTAAAAAATAGAGTAAAAGAAAATGGACTATATCACGCATATAGAATGGCGATTGCACCAACACAAAGTATTTCTTATGTTCAAAACTCAACATCAAGTGTATTACCGATTGTTGATAAAATTGAACGTAGAAGTTATGGGAATGCTGAAACATTCTATCCAATGCCATACTTAAGTCCAAAAACTCAATGGTTCTATAAATCTGCATTTACTATTGATCAAATGAAACTTATTGATTTAATGGCAGTTATTCAAGAACACGTAGACCAAGGTATTTCTGTGATTTTATTCGTAAATTCTGATATCACAACAAGAGAGCTTGCTAGATATTATATTTACGCTCATCACAAAGGATTGAAATCACTATATTACACAAGAAATAAACTACTTTCTGTAGAAGAATGTACTTCATGTGCTATATAGAAAAGAGAGGAAAAATTACTAATTATGAAAGCTGTAAACTGGAATAA
>CALHQV010000301.1 GCA_938038035.1 uncultured Gemella sp.
TTCAAATCTGCTCCACAAATGAGGAAAGTACCATTTTGGACTATTCAATTGTCAATGTGCTTTCTTAACCTAATACTTTTTGGAGTAATGGTCTTCTTTATTATCCACTCGACCTACAAGGTAATCTAAACTTACATTATAAAAATCTGCAAGTTTGATAAGGTCATCTATAGAGATTAACCTGGTACCTGATTCCATTTTAGAATACGCTGATCTTGTACAATTTAAGATTGTTTTTGCAACATATTCTTGTGTCAAATCAGTATCCTCACGTAAATCTCTAATCCTTTTCAACATATAATGTCTCCTAAAATAAGTATAGTATAGTTACTTTCTTATTTTATGAAATGTGACAAATTGGCACACGAAAGTCTTATATACATACTTTTTAGGAAATTGTTTACTCTATATGTATCTCATTTTCCTTGATAGATTTCGTATTTTTTGTTTTCTTCAAATTCAAATTCTGCAGGATCAGTCATAGGCGGTCTTCTTAAACGGAACAATGTTGAACCATTAAAATCTGGGTTTTGTAACCAATCACGTTCATATCCTGAAATATATACTGGAACTTCGTAGTGTTTTCTACACTCATCTAATGACATAATGTGATCGAAGTGAGCATGTGTTAATAATATCGCTTCAATTTTTACATTTAATTCTTCCACAGCTTTTTGTATTCTATCGAAACCTTCACCTGGATCCACGATAACCCCACGTCCATCTTTATAAACTACATAGCAGTTTTCATCTACCATATCCATTACTATTCTTCTAATTTCTGCTTTTGCCATTTTCTCAAAACCTTTCCATAATTATTGTTATCTCTATTTTATCTTATATTGTTGTTCTTAACAAGTCTTGATTAGTAGTTTTTTTACTTTACTTATTTTAATCTCACTTCGCTTGACCTCAATTAAATTTTTTTTTATACTGATATAGTATGGTTTTCATAACAACTTAGTTTTTTTCTAATTTTTTCATAAATAAGTTAGAATTAGTTATCTAAGAAAAAAGGAGAAACAACATGAAATTAAATTCATTCGCTAAGTTTTCACTACTTAGTATTTCTATATTATTAATGTCACACCTTGCAATCTCTCCTGTAATTCCAAACCTATATAATTTTTACCATGCAAGTAACCCTAATATAGGTCTGGCTTCTGTCGAGAGTTTAGCTACAATCCCTGCTATGATGATAACAATCTTTGTTCTTCTTAGTAATGGAGTTATTAAGTTTATTGGTAAAAAAAATACAGTTCTGCTTGGACTACTACTAATTTTTATCTTTGGTATTGTACCGGCTTTTACAACAAACTTTAAAGTTGTTTTAATTAGTAGACTTTTCCTTGGGGCTGGTATTGGTTTATTTAATTCTCTTTCTATTAGTATGATTAGTGACTTCTTTGATGAAGAACACCGTGGTACTATGATTGGATTAAGAACGGCATTTCTAAATATAGGTAAGGCTTTAACTACATTTATCTCTGGATATCTACTAATTTATGGTATTCAATATACATTTTTAGTTTATGCTCTGGCTCTTCCTATATTTGTAATTTTTCTATTATTTGTACCAAACGCAGAAAATGTAAATAATAAAAAAGTTAGTATTAAATTCCATAAAGAGACAATCGTTTTAACTCTTTTAACATTTTTAGTAGGAATCTCATATATGGGAGCAACTATTAAAATCCCTACACTTCTTGCAGAAAAATACCACTATCAACCAGATGTAGCTAGAAATCTATTAACGATTCTTGCTTTAAGTGGTATTTTTTCAGGAGTTATCTTCGGTATTCTTGTTAAGAGATTTAAAAATCTAACTTTATCAATTATGTTAAGTTTTATGACAATTGGAAGTATGTTATTTACTTCAACAAATAATATTGTTATATTCTATATCGCAGCTATCTTTATAGGAATCAGTTTTGTTGGAACGATGTCATTTAACTTCTTCTATATTTCTAATAAGTTAGAAAATAAATTTATAAACTTTGCGACAAGTGTAATTTTAGTAGGTGGTAATATTGGTGTAATTCTAACTCCAGTAGTACTCACAAAAATACCTGAAGCTC
>CALHQV010000302.1 GCA_938038035.1 uncultured Gemella sp.
ATTCTTTAATACTATCTGCTGTTTTCCCAGTTGTATCAGCTTTTTTCAATGCATCAGAATCTGTTTTTAATTTTGTTTTTTCTTCTGTAGTTGCAGCTTCTACAAGTAGATTTTTAGCATTTTCTAATTCTGTTTTCACTGCATCTACTTTTGCTTGAGCAGCTTTAACTTCCTCTTTTGTTGCATTGTTTCCTTTTTCTAAAACTTTGTCTGCTTCCGCTTTTGCTACTTCTAATTGATCTTTTAATTCTTCATATTTTCTTTCATATACTGCGATACTATCTGGTGTTTTACCTGTTTCATCAGCTTTTGTTAATAAATCTGCGTCTGATTTTAATTTAGCTTTTTCTTCTACTGTTGCGGCTTCAATTAAAGCATCTTTAGCTTGTTGTAAAGCTGTTTTTTTCTCGTTTACTTTGTTTAAAGCTGCTGTCACTTGTTCTGGAGTTACGTTTTCGTCATTAATTACTGTTTCTGCGGTTTTAATTGCTTCTTGTGCATCTGTTTTCGCATCGTTATAGGCTTTTGCACTATCTGCAGTTTTTCCTGTTGTTGGATCTGCTTCTGTTGCTAAAGTGCTTAACGCTTCTTTTGCTTGTGTTAACTCTGTTTTATCAGCTTTATTGACTAATAATTCTGCAGCTTTTGTTAACTCTGCTTTTGCAGCATCTACTTTCGTTTGAGCTTCTTGAACTTCTGCTTTAGATGCATTATTTTCTTTTGCTAACACTGCAGCAGCTTCTGTTTTAGCAGTTTCTAATTGTGCTTTTATCGCTTCGTATTTCGTATTATAAGCTTCAATACTTTTTGGTGTTTTTCCAGTTGTATCAGCTTTTACTAATGAATCTGAATCTGTTTTCAATTTAGCTTTTTCTTCTGCTGTTGCTGCTTCTACTAAAGCTTGTTTTGCTGCTTCCAATGCCACTTTTTTCTCATTAACTTTATTTAAAGCTTCTGTTACTTGCTCTTGAGTGGCATTTTCATCATTAATAACCGTTTCTGCTGCTTTAATCGCTTCTGTTGCAGCTGTTTTCGCATCATTATATGTTTTTGCGCTATCGGCAGTTTTTCCTGTTGTTGGATCTGCTTCTGTTGCTAAAGTACTTAAAGCCTCTTTTGCTTTTGTTAACTCAGTTTTGTCAGCTTTATTCACTAATAATTCTTCTGCTTTTATCAATTCCGCTTTTGCTGCATCTACTTTTGCTTGAGCTGCTTGAGCTTCTGATTTTGTTGCATTGTCGCCTTTTGCTTCTACTGCAGCTGCAGCTGCTTTTGCTTCTTCTAATTGTTGTTTTAATTTCTCATATGCTGCTTCATATGCTGTGATACTAGCTGGTGTTTTACCTGTTTCGTCAGCTTTTACTAATGAATCTGCATCTGCTTTTAATTTAGCTTTTTCTTCTACTGTTGCTGCTTCTACTAAAGCTTGTTTTGCTGCTTCCAATGCCGATTTTTTCTCATTAACTTTGTTTAAAGCTTCTGTTACTTGTTCTGTTGTTGCGTTTTCATCATTAATTACTGTTTCTGCTTCTTGAATCGCTTCTTTTGCAGCTGTTTTCGCATCGTTATACGCTTTTGCACTATCCGCAGTCTTTCCTGTTGTTGGGTCTGCTTCTGTTGTTAAAGTACTCAACGCTTCTTTTGCTTGTGTTAACTCAGTTTTATCTGCTTTATTCACTAATAATTCTGCCGCTTTTGTTAATTCCGCTTTTGCTGCATCTACTTTTGTTTGAACTGCTTGTGCTTCTGCTTTAGATGCATTATTTTCTTTTGCTAATACTGCGGCAGCTTCTGTTTTAGCAGTTTCTAATTGTGCTTTTATCGCTTCGTATTTCGTATTATAAGCTTCAATACTTTTTGGTGTTTTTCCAGTTGTATCAGCTTTTACTAATGAATCTGAATCTGTTTTCAATTTAGCTTTTTCTTCTGCTGTTGCTGCTTCTACTAAAGCTTGTTTTGCTGCTTCTAATGATACTTTTTTGGCATTAACTGTTGCTAATGCTTCTCTTACTTGAGCTACAGTTGCATCTGTATTGTCAATAACTTTTTTTGCTGCATCAATAGCTTTAATCGCTTCTTGTTTTGCTGAATTATAAGCAGTAACTGTATCTTGAGTTTTCCCTGGTGTTGGATCTTCATTCACTAAACCATCAAGTAAAGTTTTTGAATCTGTTAAACCTGTTTTATCAACTTTTAATGCTAATTGCTTCGATAAAATAGACTCTAAAGCAGTTTTATATTCTGCTGTTTTCTTAACATCCGTACTTGTTACAAGTGTCTTAATATTTTCCAATTCAGCTAAATACGCAGCTTTTGTTTCATTTGTTTTTCCATCTGTATCAGCTGTTTCGGTTGCTTTTAACTTATCATAAATACGAGATAATAAATCTTTAGCGATTGCACCAGTATCTTGGTCAATATTGAAATCTAATCCAGTCACTGGAAGAGCATAGTGTCTATATGGTGATTGATATCCCATTCCTAAGTGCATATTATCTGCTGAGCTAATACGTACTGTATACTCAGTAACACCTTCAGGTAATGTAATCTCCTTACTTGTAAATGTTCCGCCTGTACCATTTGGTTTATTACTGGCAATTTTTGCTTCAAGTTCCTCTTTTGTTGGGAGTGGAGTTCCTCGTGTACTAAAGCTTTGAGGACTATTTTTTCCATCACTTGCTTTTACTACCGTCATCTCAGTATTTGTTTTTGATACTTCCGGTGTAAATGTTTGATCATATAATTTTTCTTCTTGTCCATTACGGTTAATAATTACTTCTACTTTATATTGTGCTTTAGTACCATCAATATCTCCAGTATATCCAGTCTTAAATTTCACAATAACTTTAGATCCATGTTCTTTTGAATAGGCTTTAAATGTTTTTTGAATTCCATCAAATCCTTTAACACCTTTAGCTATTTTATTTCCTAGACCAGTAGAAACATAAGTAGAATTATCATAAGCTTCTTCTGTACTACTAGCCTTTGTTCTTACTTTGGATAGGAATAACATATAGTCACTATCTCTATTGAAAGACTGTTCTAATACCCATGTAACATATGATTTAGTACTATCCGCCCAGACTGTATTAACTGTTTCAATTGGAAATACTCCTGCTTCAGTTTTTCTAGCAATTGCAAATTTACCACTATCACCTACTGCTTTCCATCCACCAAATTCATGGATTTCATTAACACTACCTTTTTCAACATTTAGAGCGTTTCCTAAAGTATCCATATCTTGAATTTTTTTGTTATTTTCAATAAAATTTGGTAAGTTTTTCAACTCATTCGATAATGTCTCTAAATTAGCATCTGCCGCAGGTGCTGTATACGTTTGATTAGCAGCAGGATCTGTATCCGTAGTAGCTGCATCCGTACGGAATGGATTATTTGTATCCAAAGCCTTTCCATTACGTTCATCTTTAGAACCTGAGTTTGCAATAGAGTTAGATTCTGAAGATTTTTCAGTATTTGTTGCTTTAATACCTACAGTTGATTTTCCATTTGTCCTATCTACTACTTGAGCTTCTTTTTTCTCTTCTGGTTTTGTTTGTAATTTTGTTGTTGCTACAACTAAGTTTGCGTGTGCTTGTGTTAATTCAGTTTGTGTCTTTGCATTACTCAAAACTGTTCTTGCTTCTTCTAAGACAGTTCTAAGATTGTTAACGCTTTCTTCTGTCTTAGTAGCATATGTTCCTTTAGCAAACTTTCCATCAATTTCTCTGATTAAATCTGTTAATTCTTTCTTATCTAGAGTCTCCACCTTCTGAGGTGCTGATTCTGGAGAAGGACTATTTTCAACTTTTGAAGGTTGAGTATTTGTCTCTACTGTTGCAGCAGGATTAGTGGCTACTGTGTTCCCTTCGTAGGTCCCATTCTGGGCATTCTGATCTTTAGGTTGCTGTGCTTGAGTCTCCCCATTAGTTGAAGGCACCCCTTGCTCTGCAGCAGATACTGCTCCATTTCCTAAAAACATGAACAATGCAGCTACTGCGACACTAGCTGCACCAAAGCTGACCTTACGAATAGAAAAACGTAATTGCTTTTCACGATCGTGTTTACCTTTATGAAACATCTAATTTCCTCCAAAATAAATATTTGTATCAATACTATATTACAGTATTACTTTAATAATGCAATATACCTTTTTTCATGTTTTCTGACCAATTATAATTTTTTATGCGTATATATATATATATATATATACGCATAAAAGCGCTTTTGTTCTATAATTATAGCGATTCTTGAAATAAAA
>CALHQV010000303.1 GCA_938038035.1 uncultured Gemella sp.
TAATAAATCATAATATTCTTTAGAGTTATTAGCATTACCTATTACTTTATTAACCCTCTCTTCAATTTTTTCAATAGAGTCATCAATCTTAATTGGTAGTTCTACTAAAGCTAAGTTATACATTAAAGAATAGTTTACTACTTGATTTATAGTCCCATTAGGAATAAAATACACTTCACCATCTTTAGATCGAATTTTCGTAGAACGTAATCCTAGTGACATTACATAACCTCCAGCAATAAAGGCTGCTTGATTATAAATTTTAACATTATCACCAACATCAAATTGTCCTTCGAGAATGATAAAAAATCCAGATATAATATCTTTAACTAAACTCTGTGCACCAAATCCAATAGCTACCGATGCTATACCTGCACTGGCTACAATACTCGTAGTATTAACTCCTAAGATTGATAGAACTTGAAAAAATGCAATAAAGTAGATTGTATAACGAACTGCACTTTTAACAAGTTTGTGTAACGTTTCTGATCTTTTCTCATTAAACTTTATATTAAATTTCTTATTGGCATTATCTCTAGTTGTCATCACGTAATCAATAATTTTATTAAAGATACGAACTAGTATTGATGCGATAATAAAAATTCCAATTATAAGCAATAGTTTTTCTAAAAGTGTAATAAGTAAATCAGTGTTACTTAATGAAGTTTTAAATTTTTCAATAATATTCATAATTATTCATCCTTGAATAATGAAATAATACGTTCAAATTCATCGTTGTCTTTAAACTCAATTTCAATCTTACCTTTTTTATTACGACCTTGTTTAATTGTTACAGAAGTTCCAAGACGCTTTTTAAGAATGTTTTCTTGCTCTTCTATAAAAATATCCTTAGCCTTCACTTTCTTAACTTCTTTCGGTTTAAGTAACCTCGCTACATATTCTTCTAATTCACGAACAGACATTTTTCTTTCAACTACCAAAGCACAAACCTCTTCCATAGCTTTTTTTGTTTTTAATGAAAGTAGTGTTCGGGCATGAGCTGTACTTATAAGCCCTTGCTCAAGTTTATTTTTAATTTCTGTTGGTAACTTTAATAGTCGTAAACTATTTGCTATATACGGTCTACTTTTACCAAGTTTTTTAGCCAATTCCTCTTGAGTTAATGACATTTTATCCATCAGATTTTTATAACTTTCTGATTCTTCTAAAGCAGATAAATCTTCACGTTGTAAGTTTTCTAGTACGGCAAAGACCATCATTTCTTCATCTGTCATCTCTTTAATAATAGCTGGAATCTCTTTTCTACCTAATAGTTCAAATGCTCTATAACGACGCTCACCTGCTATAATGTAATAACCTTTTACAGCTTTTTTTACAATAATTGGTTGTAATAAACCATTTTTTTCGATAGATTCCTTTAACTCGTTTAATTTTTCTTCATTAAAATAAGTACGTGGTTGATATGGATTCTTTTTAATTTCATCGAGTGCAATTTCCACTATTTTATCATTATCTGTAACTATCTCAACATTTTCTGTAGCAAAAATAGCATCAAGTCCACGTCCTAAACCTTTACCTAATTTCTTAGCCACGTTCAATCACCTCTTTAGCTAATGATAAATATTGTTTTGCTCCATTAGAATTTTTCGCATATTCAATAATTGGTTCACCAAAACTTGGGGCTTCACTTAAACGTACAGTTCTTGCGATAACTGTTTCAAATGCTTTATCTTTGAAATGTTCTCTTACTTGTTCTGCTACTTGGTTAGATATATTTGTTCTACTATCAGTCATAGTAAGTAATACCCCAAAAATATCCAATTTAGAATTAAGATGCTTTCTTACTATATTAAATGTATTCATAAGCTGGCTAAGGCCTTCTAAGGCGTAATATTCTGTCTGTACAGGGATAATTACTCCATCAGCTGCAGTTAATGAATTTAAGGTAATAAGCCCTAAAGATGGAGGGCAATCGATTACTACATAATCATACTCCCCTTTAATTTCAGATATTGCATTTTTCATACGTTGCTCACGACTAATCGCTGAGACAAGCTCAACTTCTGCACCCGCCAGTGCAATACTAGAAGGCACAATATCCAGATTTTCATAAGCTGTTTTAATTATTACATCATTAATATTAACTTCATCTACAAGTATATTATAAATTGATTGACTTATAGCTGCCTTATCTACACCAACACCACTAGTCGCATTCGCCTGTGGATCCGTATCAATTAATAGTACTTTCTTTTTAAGATGAGCTAACGAAGCTGCTAAATTAATTGAAGTAGTAGTTTTTCCTACTCCACCTTTTTGATTACATATCGCTAATATTTTCATCATTTACCTCTTTTTTTACATAGCGTGGTACAGTAACTTTAATAACCACACTCTCCATATTTTCTTCTTCTTCTTTGTTTAAATTTATATTATATTTCTCTTCTAGTTTAGCTATCTCTTTTATAAGTTTAGCTATAATTTTTTGTCCATCGTAATTTACAGTTGGATTAAAAACTTTTGTATCTTTCTTAATCTTTAAATATGTATCAATTTTCTCTTCAGTTTGAGATACATTTAGATTTTGTGATAAAATTTGAATCAATAATTTCTCTTGAGCCGAAGGATCTAACTTAACCATAGCACGACCGTGACGTTCGGTAATTTTCTTAGTATTTATTGCATCAATAACCTTTTTACTAAGTTTTAATAAACGAAGTTTATTGGCTACAGTCGCTTGAGTTTTCCCTAAAGACTTAGCTAATTCGTCTTGAGTAAGTTTATTAATTCTAAGTAACTCTTGATATGCATGCGCCTCTTCAATTGGTGTTAATTCTTCTCTTTGAATATTTTCAATTAATGCAAGTGTCGCCATCTGTTCATCAGTTAATTCCTTGACGATAGCCTTAGTTGTAGCATATTGTAAATACTTAATAGCTCTTAAACGTCTTTCCCCAGCAATAAGTTCATAGAATCCATTTCCCATGTCTCTAACTGTAATAGATTGAAGTAAACCATTCTGCTTAATTGATTCAGCAAGTTCCTTGATTTTTTCTTCTGTAAATTCACGACGTGGCTGGTATTTGTTCGGCACAATCTTCTCAACCAAAATCTCTCTAAGTACATCATCATCAGAAATACCTACTTTTTCTGCTCTCTGTGTTAAATCATATAGCTTACTAAATGGTTTTACACTCTCTGTCATATTTTACCTCCTATTACTTTATATACACTAATACAATATCATACTTTAATATAATTGTCAAAAATATTTCCCGATATACACTATCAAATAAACCTTATAAAACAGTACTTTAAAAGAATATTTCCGAAGTAAAGTGATTATTATTTTAAAGACAAAAAAAAAAGTGTAATCACAAATGATTACACCTTGAACAGGGACGGCAGGAATCGAACCCACACCAAAGGTTTTGGAGACCTTTGTTCTACCGTTAAACTACGTCCCTAAGAATGGTGGGAAGAAGTGGATTCGAACCACTGAACCCGAAGGAGCGGATTTACAGTCCGCCGCGTTTAGCCTCTTCGCTATCTTCCCGGCTTATTAAAAATGGTGGAGGTTAACGGGATCGAACCGCTGACCCCTTGCTTGTAAGGCAAGTGCTCTCCCAGCTGAGCTAAACCTCCGTTCAAATGGTGACCCGTACGGGATTCGAACCCGTGTTACCGCCGTGAAAGGGCGGTGTCTTAACCACTTGACCAACGGGCCAAAAAATGGCTCCACAGGCAGGACTCGAACCTGCGACCCTCTGATTAACAGTCAGATGCTACTACCAACTGAGCTACTGTGGATAAATATTTGTGTTCCTAACGAACAATATTTATTATACAAAAGTATTAACATTATGTCAATACTTTTGTATAACTTTTTTTATTATTTTCAATTTTACAATGTTATTTATTTAACAAAGGTTGATTTTTAGCGTTCTATAGCTACTATTCTATATTCAATCTCTATATGAAATATCCCTTTTATTTAACTTTATTTAAGTCAATATTCATTTTTTCAGAGATTTTTTCGATAGCTTTATATGCATCATTATTTGGTTCTTCAAATCCTGTAATGCTAAATAAATTTGTTAAAATTTGAATTGTTTCTTTATCATTTTGAATTTCTAGTAAAGCTTGTTTTACCTTTTTCTGAGTTTCTTCATCAAGATTATTAGATGCTACTACTGTTACACCTGGAATTAATTCACTCTTAGCAATAACTTTCACATCTTCTTTTAATGTAGGAAATTCTTTAGTATATTTTCTTATTACATTTTCATAGCTTGCTACCGCATCTACATCTTTATTTAGTAATAATTGTAAACTTTTATCATGTCCACCACTAAATTGGTATTTAATATCTTTTTCTAAATCAATACCAGCATCTTTTAGCATTGCACCTGCGTAAATATAACCTGAAGCTGAAGATGGATCAACAAAAGCAATTTTCTTACCTTTTAAATCAGCAATACTTTTTATATCAGAATCTTTTCTTACAAAAACTTCTGCAAAGTAACCAGGTTTACCACTTGTACTTTTACCTACAAGGAGATTTTTTGTATTACTTTGTTTATTAGAAAGGACAGCTGAAAATGGTGGAACTAATCCGAAGTCTACACTCCCACTACCTATTCCTTCTATAACCCCTATATAGCTACTTGCTGTAAATACTTCTACTTTCATACCTAATTTATCGCCCAGTGCTTTAGCAAACGGCGTCAGGTCATCTACTAGCTTTTCGCTATTACTACTAGGCACTACACCTAATTTCAACACTTTTTCTTCTTTTGTTGTACTTTTTTGAGAACAACCAATTAAAGAAAATACCAATAGAAAAGAAAAAATAGTTAATAATATTTTTTTCATTTTATCTACCTCATAT
>CALHQV010000304.1 GCA_938038035.1 uncultured Gemella sp.
ATTATTTGTTTCTGAATATAAAAATAATGTTAAACTTAGTGAAAGTAAGAAAAAATCTAAGCAACAAAATGCTGCCTAGATCTTATTTCCTATTTTTCTCCATGCCCCGAATTTGACAAAGAGCCTCTTTTTTATATTTATACAGTCATATATTTTATTCTATATTGCTTAGGACTTAACCATCCTAGTTTCTCTTTTATTCTCTCTTCATTATAATATTTTATATATTTTTCAATAGCTAATTTCAGTTCCCTATAACTAGTATATGTTGTTCCATAGTATATCTCTTGTTTTAATATTCCGAAGAAATTCTCCATTACCGAATTATCCAAACAATTTGCTTTTCTAGACATACTTTGGTAAATATGTTCTTCTTTTAACCTTTTCGAGTATGCCTTCATTTGATAAGCCCATCCTTGATCAGAGTGAAAAGTTCTCCTATAAGGAGATTTAGCTGTGACTTTAATAGCTTTTTCTAGTGCATCCATTATATTTTTAGCTGATGGGCTCTCACTTATACTATAGCTTATTATCTCACCATTATACATATCCATAAATGGATCTAAATAAAGTTTCTTTACTACTAATTTACCTCTCTCACTAACTTCATAATATTTAAATTCAGTTGTGTCTGTAGTGATTTTTTGATGTGGAATATTAGTATTGAATCGTCTTCTAATTCTATTCTTAGCTGTTTTTCCAATTTTTCCTTTATATGAATTGTATTTTCTACTTTTTTTAGTGAATGATGTAACCTGTAAGCCTAATTTTTGTATAATTCTTTGAACTTTCTTTTTGTTTATTATATATCCTAAATTACGTAACGCACCATATATACGTCTATAACCATAATCTTTGTTATTCTTTCTTATTTCTAATATTTTCTCTTCAATTTCTTTATCTGGATTAACTCTATCGAATCTCTTCTGCCAGTACATATATGTTGCTTTTGGCATTTTCGCATATAAAAGAAGGTCTTTAAGTATGAATTCTCCTCGGAGACTGCTTATAATTCGCGCCTTCTTTTCATTTCTGCTTCTTCCGCTAAACGCAGTCTCCTCGCTTCTTTTAAAAATGCATTTTCTATCCTTAGTTGTAGTAATTGATCTTCTAATTCTTTTACATATTCTTTAGATATATTATCATTTGTGGTTTGACTTGTTGTTTCTTTACTTAACTTTTTAGTTGATTTAGCCATTAAGATTTTCCGACCTTTCCTTCGTTCTCTCAATGCATCAGGACCAGCTACTCTAAAGCGATTAACCCAGTTACAAATAAGCGCTGGATTATTTATACCTTCTTGTAAAGCTAAGTCATTGTATGAGAGTTCACTTGTTAAGTATAATTCTACAACATATATCTTTTTTTCGAAAGGATATTCTTCATTTTTTCTTGAACGATATAATCCTTCATCTCCATATTTCTTATATTTGGCAACCCAAATTTCAATATTATTATGAGATTTTATAGCATGCTTTTTCGCTAACGATCTTATGCTTATATTTTCATTTATATACTCTAGTACAACTTTCTTTTTAAATTCAAAATTATATTTAGTCATAAAAATACCGACCTCCAAAAAGTTAGATTTTTTGGTCTAACTTTTTGGGGTCGGTACACGAACTGCCTTTTTTTGTTTTTAATGAAATTATTTAACAGGTAATACTGCTCCATTCCATTTTTCTTTAATGAATTTTTGAGTGTCTTCAGATTTTAAAGCTGCAACAAGTTTTTTAACAACAAGTTTATCTTTATCACCTTCACGAACTACAACAATATTCGCATATGGGTTGTCATCTGTAGCTTTTTCAACTAAAACAGGTTCTGTTGCTGCGTTTAATCCTGCATCAACAGCGAAGTTAGCGTTGATTGAAACTAGGTCACCTTCACCGTTTTGGTAGAATTTAACCATTAAAGCTGGATCATTTTCGTAGCTGAATTGTAATTTTTTAGGGTTTTCAGCGATATCATCGAAAGTAGCTGTTACTGGGTCTACACCATCTTTAACTTTTACTAATCCTTCAGAAGCTAGTAATTTAATTACGCGTCCCCATTCAGATTTGTTGTTACTTACTAATACTTTAGCACCTTCTTTAAGGTCTTTAACGTTTTTAACTTTTTTAGAGTATAATCCGATTGGCTCTAAGTGAATTGCACCAGCGTCTTCAATTTTGTATCCATTTTCTTTAATAGCATTTTTTAAGAATGGTACGTGTTGGAAGTAGTTAATGTCGATTTCTTTATCGTTTAACGTTTTGTTTGGTACATAGTAGTCTTGGTATGTAACGATATCTAATTTGATTCCTTCTTTTTCAAGTTGTGGAGCAACGTGCTCTAATAATACAGCATGAGGTACGTTAGTAGCTCCAACTTTTACAGTTACAGGTTTGCTAGGATCTAGTTTATCAACATCGATTCCTTTTTTCTCAGTTTTTGATGCACTTGAGCATCCAATTAATACGATTCCAAGTATGAAACTTGTTACTAAAAATAATAATTTCTTCATTATAAAATTTTCTCCTTTTGATTTTATTATTAATTTTTGGGTTTTGTGAATTTTATGTAAAAAAAATCACCCTTACTCTCCTATGAGAATAAGGGCGAAAACTAATTTCACGGTACCACCTTACTTTTTCGTAAACTACGAACTTTACCACTACATCGACTATGTATCTAGAATATATCCGAGATAGTGTGCGTTTGTAACGTAACGCCTACGAAAAAAGCTTGTGTTTAAAACTCACTTTTTTTACCATTCAAACCATTTTCCTCTATCATCTGCATTGTGTGCTTTCACCTACTCACACTCTCTGTAAAAGTTCCTATAAAGTACTTATTTGAATATCGGTAATTTTTAACTTGACTATATATTATCATTAGCAAATAAAATTGTCAACACTTTTTTTTGAATTTTTTTAAAAAGTTTTTTGAAAATTCACTGATATTTACTTTACAGTTTCATAAATAACAATTTCTTCAAATAATTTCTAATTTAGTTTATTGCTTTTTAACCATTCATCTATTGCCTCTACTGTCTTATTTCGGAATTTAGGTGCTTCGTACATATGATCTGATCCTTCTATAACATTTAGAGTTGCATTTTTATATCTTTTTGCTGTTGCTCTAGCTATATTTGGATGCACCATTTTATCCTCACTTCCAGTTATTACTAATACAGGTTCAGTTACTTTTTCAAAATCAATATATGCACCTTTTTGCTTATCTAAGAATGGAAGTGCCATTTGGAAATAAGTAAAACCTGATTCCGGAACTAATTTAGAAAATTCTCTCTCCTTATCAGCTTCGTCTTGATTATTCATACAATAATCATAGAAGGCATGCTTATAAGGTGGCATAGATTTTTTCCAGAATCCCCAACGTAGGAAATGTTTATAGAAACAAATTACCATACTTGGATAAAAGGCGAAAATTCCAGCAGCAGGTGCAGTCCCCATTAAAATAAGCCCCTTAGTCTTTGTTCTCATAGCAACTTTTTGAGCAAGAAGTCCCCCTAAAGAGTGACCCAATACGATTGGATCTTCATCTAAAGTTTCTATAAAATCTACAATATCATCCGTAAACTCGTCTAAACTAACATCTGCTACCTTTTTTTCTACTTCTTCATAAGGTAAATCATGATATCTAAGAGTTGGAGTATATACGTTTAACCCTAATTTTTCTAATTCATTAACAAATTCTCCCCAAACACTTCCGTCACACCATGTGCCATGTATCAATACTATATTTGTCATAAAAATTCCTCCTACTTTTAATTTAGCAATCTTTTTTTCACACTAATTATATAACTTATGTTCATATTTATCAATTAATAATAAAAAGTAGAACAAAAAATTAATTTAACTCTTTGTTCTACTATTATTATCATGCCTTAAAAATTATCAAGGAATGATTAAACTTTGGAGGCTAATTTTAGAATTGTTCGATCATTTCACGAACAGTTTTTTCAATATTATCTGAATATGAGATTGCTGATATAATAGACACACCATCGACATCTGTTTTCATAATATCTTTAATATGTTGTGTCTGAATACCACCGATAGCCACTAGTGGCATTTGCGGTAAAAATCTTCTCATTAATTCTAGTCCTTCATAACCTATAGCGCCACCGGCATCGTCTTTCGATTGTGTGACATATACAGGTCCTACACCAACATAATCTACATATTCAACTTTGGATTGTTTAAATTCTTCTTCATTTCCAATAGAAAGACCTATTATTTTATTAGGCATTAATTTTCTAATCTCATCAACACCAAGGTCATCCTGTCCTACATGTACTCCGTCAGCATCTATTTCTAATGCCAACTCTATATCATCATTAACAATAAACGGAACATTGTATTTTTTACAAAGATCCTGTAGTTTTATTGCTAATTCTACTTTTTCTCTACCTTCTAAGGCTCCTTCACCTTTTTCACGAAATTGAAATAAAGTTATTCCACCTTTTAAAGCATCTTCAACTACTGTATATAAGTCCTTACCTAAGCAAGTAGTAGTTCCACATATAAAATATAATTTTAATAGTTCTTTATTAAACATCTTATTTCACCTTTTTAAATGCTTTTATATCTTGATCTGTAATTTCATATAATGCATTAATAAATTCAACTTTAAATGTTCCTGGTAAATGCCCATTAGGACGTTTTTCTGCCATTTCCCCGGCAATATTATATGCTAACATAGCTGCCTCTAGTGATTTTAATTCTTCACCTTTCTCTAGTCCGATAAAGCTTGCTAATACTGCTCCTAATAAGCATCCTGTTCCAATAACTTTAGGCATCATTGCACTTCCGTTATGTATAGTTATTACTTCTCCAGCAACTGCAATAGCATCAACTTCCCCAGTTACTACTACAGGAATATTAAACTTAGCGTTTGCTGCTAAGGCAATTTCATCAATATTATCAACTCCAGCACTATCCACTCCCTTAGAAGCTACGTTTATACCAACTAAAGATGCAATTTCTCCAGCATTTCCTCTGATAGCTGCTAGTTTGTAATTTTTAATTAAATCCTCTGATACTTTTTTTCTATAAGCTCCCGCTCCACAAGCCACAGGATCTAACACTGCAGGTACATTATATTTTTCAGCTATTTTAAGCGCTTCTTGGTATAACTTCCAAGTCTCATCTGTTAATGTACCAATATTAATTAATAATCCTCCAGCATATTTTAATAAATCTTCTAAGTCTTCTGGATACTCACTCATTGCTGGAGATGCTCCTAGTGCTACTAATCCATTTGCTGTGAAATTCTTAACTACATCATTAGTAATACAAATCACTAATGGTGCTTTTTCTTTTAACAATTTTAAACTTGTCATATTTATAAATCTCCTTTATATGCTATGTGATTTACAGGTCCATTTCCGTGACCTATCTCTGGTGTATATTTTATCGCTGCTGTAATAAATTTTTTCCCTATATCTACAGCTTTAATTATACTTTTACCTTTTGCTAATTCTGCAGCAATAACAGCTGAGAATGTGCAACCTGTTCCATGTGTATGATTAGTCTTAAACCTTTCACTAGTCCATACTTTTTTAGTTCCATCATTTAAAAATAAATAATCTTTCGCTTCTCCTGTTAGATGTCCACCTTTTATAACTACTGACTTACATCCAACTTCATCGATAATGAACTTTCCTGCACGATTAACATCATCTTCTGTTAATATTTTAAAGTTAACAATTTCTTCTGCTTCTGGTACATTTGGTGTAATAATAGTTGCGAGCGGTAATATCTCTTCTTTTAGATTTTTTCTTGCAACATCATCTATTAATTTATCACCACTTGTCGCGACCATTACAGGATCAACAACATAAGGAACATCTTTAGGTAAATATCTCTTAATTAATTTCATCATATCAGCATTAGCTATCATTCCAGTTTTTATACTATCAGGTGTTATATCATCAAACACACTTTTTAATTGTGCTTCTAGTATATCTAGATCCAAGTTTCTTATCATTTGAACACCTAACGTATTTTGTGCAACGACACTAGTAACTACAGCCATTCCATACACTTCACGTGCCTGGAAACTTTTTAAATCAGCCATAATTCCTGCTCCACCTGTTGGATCAGTTCCAGCAATAGTTAATGCAATATTAAGTTTACTCATAATCTATACCTCTAAATCCCAACATTCTTGTGTATAAGCCATATTGAAGAAACGACGTTCATGTTCACAACTTTCTAAGAAGTTTTTAATAAGTCTTTGTTTACCTTCTTCACTCATAAATTCAGCTTCACGATTAATGATTTTATGATACTCAGTAAGTACTTCATCTACTAAGCCATCAGCATAAAATTCAACCCAGAATTTTAATGGATGATCTTCTGCTAAATTATGATTATCTAAAATCTTTCTAGCTACCATTTTATAAATCCATGGACATGGTGCCATCGCGCTTAAAGTTTCTGCCATACCGAATGCAAATGCATTATAGTACATATGTTTTATATAGTGGTCTGCAGATGGATACCACTCTCCACCTTTGATAATCTCTTGATAATCTCTCCCTATATAATCTGCTAAATTTTTATGTGCAGCAATTTCTTCATTTAACACAAAATTAATCTGATCTAAGAAAAAGTTTTTCTCAACTTTATCATTACTTTTCGCTAAAAGCATTGCATAAATATCGCTAAAATTTTCTAAATAAAGTGCATCAGCTTTCAGATAGTGCTCTACTGCTTTCTCTGATAAATCGGCACGAATTAATCCTTGAATAAAGCCATCATTATATATTTTATCGACAATCGGTAATGCCTTCTCTTCCATAATTTCAGTAATAAGTTTCATAGGTATATCCCCCTAAATATATTTAATTTTAGTATAAAATAATATCACTTATGATAAATAAAAAAGTCCCCTTACTAACGTAAGAGAACTTGAAACATATATTATTCATAGTATATTTTCCAAATATATTGGATTAATTCTATTTTGAAAATATTCACGTTTCCTACGCTAGCATTATCTAGTTCAGGTCAAAGGGTCTAACTTAGTTATCTCAGCCTAAAGGCTCCCCCAGTGATTTTACTCTATTCACTTTTTAAATCGTAGCATAGAAAAAATAAAATGTCAACAATTTAGTTTAAGGGTTTACAAGATTAATACAACTAACATTGTATTACAGCAAGCTATCTTTAAAAATAATATTTTAATAATATTTTTGTATTTTATAGAATGCAAAACGTCTGAATTATGGCGGAATTGTGAACTAATTTTGAAACTTTGTTGTAAATTTCGTCTATTTCAGGTTATATCTGATAGCAATTATCATTTTTACCTTTATTTATACAGTTTTTTGTATTATAATAGTGGTAACGATTTAATATCAAATAATATACAAATTAAAGGAGAAAATTCCTAATATGAAAAATACAACACTATTAAAAGTTTTGTCAGCAACTGCAATATTTTCAGCTGTTGCTGCAATAGAGGCATATGATCAAGATAACTTCGCTTTTGCAGCGGAGGAAACACCTGTTGTAGCAAATACAACAACTTCTACTACAAATTCATCAAACAATGAAAAACCTACTGCAACAGCGACAACTCCAGCACCTACTGCTCCTAAAGCAGAAAAGCCAGCAACTGTAGCACAAGATGTTAAAGCTTTAAAAGATGGAGAATATAATATTACTGCTGAAGCCTTAAATTTCCATGAAGAGGGACGTCCTTCTATGGCTGCAGCTGGTTTAGATAAAGATAAAACAAAGTTAATTGTAAAAAATGGACAATATTCTGTAAATGTTACTTTTAAACCAATTACATTAGGTGAATCATCTGGTTATCTTGGGGATTTAAAATACTATGATGGAGATAAGACTCATGCAAATCGTTTAGAAATTAAAGATCCTGAGTTTAAGCCAACTACTATAGTAGAAAGTTATAAAGAAAATGAAACTGATAATCTTTTTGAAGATTATAAAAAGAAATTCGCTAACCGTACATCTTATCCAAAAACATTTAGTTTCAATGTTGATAAAAATAAAATCGATGCTAGTAACAAATTAGAAACATACACTCAAGTATTTGTTCCTGTTATGGATAAATTCGGCGCAGGAACTCAAAAAATGATTTTAAAATTTGATTTATCATCTTTAGCTAGAAAAAAAGTAACAGCTGATAACTATGAAGCTGCAACTTACGAAAATCCTAACAAAGACGTTGAATATAAAGGAACTATTAAAAAAGATTTCCCTATTCACGTTCAAGGACATTTAAGAAACGCTAATAACAATGATGAAGAATCATTATACGGTTCTGCATTAGATAGTTATGTTAAAGTTGAAAAAGTTGGAGATAAATACAAATATACTCTAAGATTCAAAAAAGGTCTAGCTGATGTAGGTGGAGAATTTTATCCATTCGAGTTACACAAAGTAGCATACCAAGGTAAAGATATTCCATTAACTACTTTAGCATCAAACGGTAACTCTTCAGTAAAAGAAGGATCAATCACTACTGATAAACTACTAGAAAAAATTCAATTAGACGGTACTGCTCCTTATCCTAACGGTGCTTTAATGTCACACTTTGTTACATTAAAACTATACTATGAAACAGCTACTGACTATAAAGAACGACCTGTAAAATTGGAAGATGTAGTTGCACCTGCTAAACCTAAACCGGTTAAACCTACACCAACAAAACCAAAAGAAGAACCAAAACCAGCAACACCTACAGCTGCTGATCACGCTGTTGAAGCTGATAAAGTTCCTAATACTTTCCCTACTACAGTAAAAGCTGAATTAAATGGTAGAACAACTAATGCTGCTTCAATCTATGAAAATGCATTCGTTAAAGATGTAAAAGTAGAAAAAGTTGGAGATAAATATCAATATACTATCCAAGTTAAAGAAGGAAAATCTTCTAACTTCTTATTACGTAACAAACCTTTCACAGTTTCTAAACTTACATACAAAGGAAATGAAGTTAACTTTACTGAAGTTGATGCAGCTACTAAACTAAAAGAAGGTAAAATCTTAACTGATTCTCTTCTAGATAAAATCCAAGTAGATGCTGTATTCAATGTTCAAACAAAAGGTGGAGCTAAACCTAGATATGAAGAAAGATCTGCTGAGAGTACAATAGCATTAGACTTCCCTACTGTAGAAAAAGTTAAAGAAGAAGCTGCTAATAACTTAGTTCCTGCTAAAATTAATAATGCACATGTTGCTGATAAACCTTCAATGGCAAATGGTGCATTAGTACATGAAAAAACTCGTGTTGAAAAAGTAAATGATTCTTATCACTACTATCTAACATTCAAAGACTTGAGTTTTGGAGCTCAAGTAGGAACTGTAGATACCCTAACAGTTGATAATGCCTCAGCTGAAAGAACAGACCTTGGTGGTGAAGGACATGAAAAAGTATTCCACTTCACAAGTCCAGAAAAACTAACAGAAAAAACTATTACATTCTCTGTATCAGTAGATGGAAAACCTTTAATAGGACATTCAAATGTTGCAGCAACACTTAAATTTAATTGGGATGCTGCTACTCCACTAACAGCTGATCAAGTAACTTCATTACACAATGATGAAACTGCTAAAGCTCAAGCTGAAAAAGAAAAACTTGAAAGAGAAAAAGCTGAAGCTGCTCGTCTTGAAAAAGAAAGATTAGAAAAAGAGGCTGCTGCTAAAGCTCAGGCTGAAAAAGAAAGACTTGAAAAAGAAGCTGCTGCTAAAGCTCAAGCTGAAAAAGAACAAGCAAAATTAGAAGCACTTAAAAAAGAAGCATTAGCTAACATTACTACTGACAAAGATGTTAACAAAGAAGAAGCATCAAAACTTAAAGAAATAGTTAATTCTGCATCTCTTAAAGATACATTAGTTGCTAAAGTTGTAGAAAATGGTTCATCAGAAGAAATCAAAGTTTCATTCGATAACTCTACTGTAAAAGCATCTAAATTCTCAGTTGAAAAAGCTGATAAAGAAACTGTTGCAAAAGTTGAAGAACTTGTAAAAAAAGCTGATGAAAACCTAAGTGTTGTTAAAACAATTGACTTACACTTCACAGATTCTAAAGGAACTACAATCAATAAACAAGGAGAAACTCGTGCAGTTACAGTAGCTGTAGTAGCTAATGAAGATGAAAAATTAGAAGTTTACTATGTAAATGGTAATAAATTAGAAAAAGTACCAAGTGTTTATAAAGATGGAAAACTTACATTCTTCACTAACCACTTCAGTTTATACACAATTGTAAAATCAAAAACTGTGGCTTCTGATCAGAATACACCTGTTCCTGTAACACCTGTACCTTCTGAAAACAAACCATCAGATAAACCAAGTACTCCAACTAAACCAAATAGTGGAGAAACTCCAGTTCAACCTGAAGCACCAACATCAAACGAAAAACCAAGATTTGAAACTGGTGAAGCTCTTGTTCAACCTGAATTACCAAAATTCAATATCAATGAGTTAAACAAAGAGCAAAAAGCAAAAGAACAAGCACAACCATCAACACAAGATATCTTTGGACAAAATGAAAGCAAAGAAGATAAAAAAGCTGAGGCTGAAAAAACTTCTGTTCAAAAAACATCACAAACTGTAGCTAAAGGACTTAAAGCGTTAGCTAATACTGGATTAAATTCAACAGCAACTGTTGGTTTAGGTGCACTAGTATTATTATCTGCTCTAGTTCTACGCAGAAAAAATAACAAATAATATAAAACGAACTCTTATACAAAGGGATAAATTATCCCTTTGTATAAAGTCATGTATAAAGAAATATAAGGAGAAATAAAAATAAGATGAAAGCAAATAAATTATTAAAAGTTCTATCCGCAGCAACTATCATCTCAACCCTTGCTGTAGTAGAAAACTTTACACAAGGCAATACTACATTTGCTATAGAAAATAATACCGTTGGAGCAAAAGATGTAAAAAATCTTCCTGATGGAGAATATAATATCACTGCTGAAGCTCTTAAATTTTATGGACCAGATGGTCAACCATCTATGGCTTCCGCTGCTTTAGATACAGCTAATACCAAATTAATCGTGAAAAATGGTCAATATTTTGTAAATGTATCTTTTAAACCACTTGCATTCGGTGGTAAATTTGGTTATTTAGGAGATCTAAAATATTATTACGGTCCTAAAACTCATGCAAATCGTGACAGTATTCAAAATAATGAATTTAGTCCTGCTACTATAGTTGGATACTACAGCACTAGTGAAACTGATGATTTCATAGAAACGTATAAAAAGAAATTCCCTGAACGTACTGCTTATCCAAAAACACTTTCATATAGCGTGGATAAAAACAAAATCGATTCAAATAACAAATTAGAGACTTATACTCAAGTTTATGTTCCGGTTATGGCTTCTTTTGGTGAAGAATTTGGAACTCAAAGAATGATTCTAAAATTTGATTTAAGCAATGCATTAAAAGCGGTAGAAAATACTCAACCAACTCCAGCTAAACCTACTGATTCTAAACCTACAGTAAAACCTGAAACACCAAAAGATACTCAGCCTTCGGATAAACCGACGGAGCCAGGAGCTACAAAACCAGCTGATGTTGTTAAACCTGTAGAAACTCCTAAACCTACAGAACCAGCTAAACCTGCTAAACCTGTAGAAACTCCTAAACCTAAGGAGCAACCAAAGCCTGTAGTGACTAAACCTACTCCAAAACCTACTCCTTCGGCTACTGCAACTTACTATAAAGGAGTAAAAGCTACATTACTAAATGCTTATCGTGCTGGTCAAAAATCTATGGGAGATGCAGCTCTAGAACATAGTAATGTAACTGTATATAAAGAAGGAAATACATATCACTACATCGTAAGATTCCACGACCTTTCAACTCAAGGATTCACTGGTGGAATTTCTAAGTTCTGGGTTAACGGTACTGAATATCCTGTTAATCCAACTGGAGGAGCAAACAATCAAGTAGAAGTTCACTTCACATCTACTCAAAAACTTTCATCAGTTCCTGTTTCTGTTTTCGTGCAAGTTATGGAAGAAATTATGCCTGGTGGAGGTACACAAAATGCTACTTTATCATTTGACTGGTCTAATATAACTGAACAACAAGGTCAACCTACTGGTGGTTCTGGAAAACCAGGTAACAGTGGTTATACTCCAAGACCATCTAATCCAGGTGGAAAACAAGGTGGACAACCTAATTCACCAATCGCTACACCAACTACACCTCTACCTACTACACCTCAAGGTCAAGGTGTAGAAGTGCCAGTTACATTCTACGATAACGTAACTGCTTCTCTATTAAATGCATATGAATCAGGTCGTGCATCTATGGGGAACGCCGCATTAGATGGAATCACTGTATTCAAACATGGTGATACTTATCACTACAAAGTTCGTTTCCACGATATTAAAGTAGGAACTCTTACAGACGGTATTACTCGTTTCTGGGTTAACGGGACTGAATACCCTGTCAATAAAACAGGTGGCGCTATGAACCAAGTAGAAATCCACTTCACATCTAACGAAAAACTAACTAACATTCCTGTTTCTGTTTTTGTACCTACAATGGAAAGTATTATGCCAGGTGCTGGAAAAAAAGATGCAATCCTTAGCCTTAACTGGTCTAATGCTACTGAAAGACAAGGAACTGCGGTAATTGATGGTGGTCAACCTGGAGCAAGTGCTGCTGGTAATGGTGCTGGTGCTTTAAATCCAAAAGGTGGACGTCTAAACAACGGACGCCTATCTAACACTGGATTAGAAACATCATCATCTATCCTTGCAGGAGCTCTTACTCTAATGAGTGCCTTCATGGTTGGTAGAAGAAAACAAAATGAAAAATAGTACGATAATATCC
>CALHQV010000305.1 GCA_938038035.1 uncultured Gemella sp.
ATAGACAATAAGATATAACTGCTAGACTACTGGGACTAAATAAATTTTCAAACATAAAGTTTCCTTTATAAAGATATATCACATTAATAATATATAGATAAAAAATACTATACTACACAGGGGTTTCCTGTGTAGTATAGGTACTTAATTTACTTTCTCATTTCTTGAGAAATTTCACTGGTAATGAAATTAAATGTTTCATCTTGAATGCCAGTTGGTTGTTCTTCAGTAGAAACCTCTACAATACCATTGATGTCTACCTGACCATTGGTTTCGTAGTTTTTACCATAGTTGTCAAACGATTCTTTAGAGACTTCTTTATCGTCTTTAGCAGGCTCGTCCCAACCAGGTTCTTTACCGTCTTCTTTATCACCTTTATCTTCTTCACCAGAGTCTTCATCTTTATTAGATTCTTCATCACCTTCAGACTCACCTTCACTACCATCCTCTTCACCAGAATCAGTTTCTTCAGTATCAGTAGTAGCTTCTTCATCGTCACCTGAGTCTTCATCAGTACCTTCGACTTCTTCACGGGCTTCTTTAATTTGTTCACCACGTGTTTCTACTTTCTCGGCTTTGTCTTTATCATCAGTGATGTTATCTACAGATAAAGATGCCTTAGCGTCTTTCTCTTTATCTGCTTCTTCTGCATCTGGTGTATCTTCTGTATCAGATTCAGGTTTAGTTTCTACTACTTTATCTGCATCACCTTTTAACTCAGTTTGGTTTTGAGTATTATTGTCATCCAGGTAAACATTACCTTTAACAAAGAAACGACTATTTAATTTATCAGTTTTTTCTCCGTATTCTTCTTCAGAAGTTTCAGATAGTTCAGGAGGATAAATGACTTCTTCAGTCTTAATAGGGAATTCAGGTACTTTATCATTTAAGTCTTTCACTTCAATTTCAGCACGAACCCATGGGTAGTAACCACCATTGCCATCAGGAACAGCGTCTACTTCCCATTTTAAACCACTATCTTCATCTGTAAAGGTATAGCGGTGTTTGAACATAGAGACAGAAGCCATGACTTTAAATTGAATAAAGTTTTCTTCAGTAGTAGGAACAGTAACTTCAATCTTACCTTCTTTAACATCAGATTTAGTAGTCAGTTCGTAACGTACATCACCACTGCGTGAAGTTACTTTACGAATACGGATTTTACCACTGCCTCTATTCTTATCAGTACGTTCAACAGGAATGATGTGTTGTTCTTGGATTTCTGCTTTATCCGCTTTCTTAAGTTGAGAGAAATCTAGAATACGTGCGTATACAGTATGTTCTTTTTCACGTACTGCTTTACCGACATTCTCAATCTCTTCATTTAGTTTTTGCTCAGTCTCTTGATCAGCCATCTGAAGAGCTGCTTCTCGAGAAATACTAGCGAAATTTAAATCAAATAAACTCATGAGTTTAATCCTTTTTATTCAATGACTGGTTTACCTGCAAACCAGATATCTGTAATTTTGTTTACTAAAGACATAAAGATTCTGAGTAATTCATTTGTATTAATATCGTTTCTAATAATACCAGCAGTAATTACACCACCAATGACAGCAATAAACAAGAAAAGAAAAGCATAACCTGCCCACCACAGAAAGTTAATTCTAAACTTTTTAACTTCTTGGTCGTAGTCAAGTATTTCATTGACTTTACCAGAACCACAAAGATAACCATAAATCACAATCATTTGTTCTTCAAATGTTAATTTATTAATGGCTTCTTTAATTTCCTTACCAGTCATCTCACCAGTAATGTCAGAGTAGTTCGAGTTCTTTTTAGCAATATTGTTATACTCGTCAATCAGACGAGTTAAACCTGCATCATCTTCTTTTCTGTTATTTAATACAAAATCATTACGGATGTTCTTTAGACCCTTAGTAATCATTTCTGAATTTCTAACGGCCATTATCTTCTCCCGTATAATCGTCTAAATAACTCGGCATTTTGCCTGAGTTAATAATTTCATATAATTTCATTCTCGATTCGTTACTTACTTCACTTTCATTTTTATATCTTTCTAATTGATTACTATAACGAGCAATCTTTAAAGTCTTTCCTGCAATAACAGCACAAAGTAAAAAGATAATAAGTAAAGTAAAGAAATAAACCAAGTTATCTTTGTTTCTTTTATATCCTACACGAATATATCTTAGGATATCTAGATATAATTTATTTCCCATTTAATCCACCATCTAAGACATATTTCTTATAACCGTGATAACCAATCGCACAAGCGTCAATAGCATGTTCGTCTAACTCGGTGACAGGATTCACCAATTTCAACTTATTAGCTACTTTTTCTAAAGCAATAGTCATATCGTCTTTTTTAGCATTACCTTTAGCACCTATGGCTTTTTTAGCAGTCGGTGGGTCTACTTTAAAGAATGGTATTTGATTATTAAAATCAAACAATGTCTTCTGAATAATGGAAACCAGCTCTGTTAATACAGAGAATGCAGAAGGTGTGAATCTACTGAAGAATGGAGATTCGCAAATAACAATAGATGGACGAATGGATTCAAATAATTCCATTAACTCATTTTCCATTGCTGCAAAACGAGCGAGTCTATCACCATATTGATTACTTGCGTGTTTTGAATACTGAGACAATTCAGTAGCGTGTACAGTAAATGCAGTTGTCTGAATAATATCGTAAGTTTTCAAATTCAACTCGTAGATAGCTACACCCAGACTACTGGAGCCTGGGTCAATAGCCATTAGATTACACACCCAGTCAGAGGTGTCAAAAGTCATGATAAAACCTTAAATGATTTATTGGTTTTGAGAGATATTCCAAATAGGCTCGTTAATACCTAAGTTGAAGATAGATTCAAAACCACCAGTGTTTGCACCAAGATATTGAATGGTACGGTTAATGTGGGCGATTTGTGCAGCGATTACTTCTGTAAATTGAGAACGACCAGATGAGGTTACAACCTCTACAGTCTTATCCACACCAGAGACCAAACCAATTTCAGAAATCACCGCAGTCATTGGGTCACCATGTAGAATATTAAATACATTATAGATTTCTTCTACGTCTTGTTTACCAAAGTTAACGGGTACTTGGGCAACCGAACGCGCATAAGTCGCTTTCAACACATTCTCTTCACCTACAGTCAGTTCTTGTGGTTGTGGTTTCAAATTACTGTCATGTGGCGTGAATTCAGTATTGGTAAATGAACCATCTGCTTGTTTGGTAATAATTTGCGTAGAAATTTGAGTACGAGACAAATCTAGGCGTTTTAAATAATAAGCATAGTATTTTACACCTTTGAAGTTTTCTTCACGACGTAGTGCGTACTTAGCACGTTCTTGAGGAGTCAAGTCGTTATTAATTTCACGCATGACAAATGGAACCATTTTAAATAGACCAGTATCATCTGCACGATGTTGGAATACTTTAGGGAAAGGCAATACATCTTGGTTATTGGTACAGTTTTGCATACTGATACCACCGTAACCAATACAGTAATAACCAATGGTAGGAATAGTAGTAGAAGGAGGACTTACATTTTGGTTAATTTTAAGATATTCATTCAATGTAGAATTAGGAGTAATGCTATAAGGTAAACCTAACTCACGACGAATTTGGTTTTCGTTACCAATAATGGTACGAACCGATTCAAACACTGTACGCTTATTAGGTACAATAGTAGTTGTTGCCATATTTTATCCTTTTATATTTTAATTGCAAAATTTGTAGGAACATTATTCCGTAGGAATATCATCCTGTAGGAGCATCATAACTGAGACGACTACATTTCAGTAATCGTCCCAGTCAGATGTTTTATTTGTTATAATCCAAACCACGTAAATCTTTATTACGAATATTCCAATCCAGCGCTTCTTTGGCTTTCTTAGTATCTTTATCGTATTCAGACCAATCCAAATTACCGCCAAACTGGTCAATGATTTTTCTTTTCATTTCATTTGGCATATTAATCCAAGATTGCATACCAGGTAGAGCAGGTAAAGACAATGGGTTTTCTAAACCTTCAATAGCATCACCTACAGCCCAGTTATACAAACCCACACGAACAAGGCTATCTGTGTTAATACGATTAGCACGAGTTAGGTGGTCGTCTAATGTCTTAACAGATGGGTCGATATTGAATTCTACAAAGATACGGATACCGCCATCATCAGAATGAATACCATTGTCATCACTGATTTCGTAGATATCTTGTTTACCTACAGTATCGTCATCAATAATTTCAGTAGCATAATTACTGAAGGCTGAATCAGTCACATGTTTGGTTTTCTTGTTATTACCACCATCAATTCTAACACTTCTAAAATTAGTAGCAATCAATGGCGTTTCGTTAATCTCACGAATATAATGTACAGAATAACTAGATAACTTAGTCATCAAACCAACCATAGCGCGATGAGTATTATTTAACGATTTAATATTGACATTATCTAAACCAGTAATCTTCTTCCAAATATCTGTAGCAATTTTTAACCAGTCTTGTTTTAACATTCCTTTTTCATCAAAAGACAATTGTGAAATAAACTGCGGGAATGTTTTTAAATCATTGGTTCTAAATGACACATTCTCAGTATGGTACATTTGATACACTGTAGCAATCTTATAAGTCGTTGCATCCAAGTGCTCATCTGTCTTGGCTTTATCTAACAAATAATTAAGTTGAGTAAATTGTTCGTAGACTTGCTCGTAGAAATCAATCGTATTAATAATAGGATGGATAGGAGAGAAAGTCTCAATTAATTCATTTAACCATTTATTAGATACTAAAGTCGTATCTGGAATAACAGATTTTAACTGTTTTAATGTAGGTCGTTTTTTATTAGGTACTAAACCAATCGTGTAATCAGGAATACATGGGTCGGTAATACCATTTAACTTATAAACAGCGTAAGTATAAAGCAATAAAGCATTCTTACTATTTAATGGAATCGTCTCACCATTTAAAGGATGAGTAATCGTAATATAAGCTTTATAGGTTTTCTTGTGTGCCATTTCAATCCAGAAGTCTAATAACATATTAGGTAAAATATGGGTTTCTGAATCGGTAAAGTCAATGGCTTTAGATTCTAGTATCTTAGTTTTTAGTTCAGAAGACAGAGAAGAACCTAAAAGATTCTTAGCATCTTTTTCTTCAAACTCACGTTCACGTAAGTTAAATGGAGCTAATGGATCTTCTTTATCCATCATTTGTTTTAATGATAATGTATCAGTAGTATTATCAATATTCTCTAAACCATTTAAAGATACTTTCTCAAACTTAGCAATCGATTCAACATCCTTAACAATATCGTTATATACTTGGATAACATTATACTCTGCAATAGGTAAACTACGCAAGGTCATGATATGTTTAATCAACCAACGTTGAGTATGTCTTTGACCAATATAACGTTCTACCCAGCGGATATTCTTATAAAGGATAATAGCTTGTTTAATGGTTAAATGTTCAAGATAGAAATCTAGAAAACCATGTGAAGCTAAGAAACGACGATAGTGATAAGAATGTGCTTCATTGGTTAAGCAATTCTCCATTCGTATTTCCATAACAGCTTCTAATAACTTCTGATAAAGAACACCCATGAAGGTAATATTGTAATAAGTATTATCAATATTATATTGTTTTTGATACCATCTTTCTATCATTCCGTATATTCTGTCTTGTAGTTTTTCAATTAACGTATATTCGTTAATTTCTACAAAACGTTTATCGTAAGAAAGAATAGTACCATCTTCGGCATTAATGGCTGTTTCGATATCTACAGGATTTAAGATACCTTTAATTAAGAGTTCTTTATTAGGATATCGAGCAACAAGCTCCTCGTACTTATGAGTTCCGTAAGAGTATTCTTTACGAGTATTTTTATGTATTTTTAAATTTTCTTTATTGAAAATAATTCTTTCCGTAGTGTCTACAGAAATAACGTAAATAGGTTCGTCTGTTACGTGATATTCACCAGAGATATGTTTATAGTATATCCAACTAGATGGGTCATTTTCATCGTATCGATGTAAGGTGCGGTAAAATAATTCATTACTCATGTCCCTAGCATCTTTTGTCGATTTAATAATCATGGTGGATACTAAGGCTAGACACTTATCGATATATACTTTATAGTGATAATCGTATTGATTAATCATATCGAAATTCCTTATATACTTAAAGAGGTAATCAAAAATGAGTGGTAAAAATGATAACACATTGTTAGATGCATTGAGCGAACACTTAAAAGGAAAACCTGTTAAGTTAGATGAACAAGACATTAGAAGAAATCCAGCCAGCTATTCGTTGTTTTCAAAACTTATTCGTAGTCGTAATGATGAGTCATTTAAAAACAATGGACAACTTACTGAAACTACACCTAGTTTAGATTATTTATTAGGGATGGCATCAGACAAGGCACAAGATATCGATGATAACGAAGCAATCATGCAGTTGTTACCTGACTTACAACGTGCTGCTCAAATTTTGATTTCCTATGTCCTCTCACCTACTTATATTACATCAGGCCAAGAATTACAGTATCTGCCTCCACCTGGATTGTTTACACAAAACTCAGGTGTACAGATGGTAGATAGAATTAAAAACTATATGGCTACTGGTTTTAATCTAGATGGTAGATTATACGACATCATGTATAAGATTCTGTTTACCAAAGGTGCCTATTGTGTTGCTGTGATTCCAGAGTCAAGTCTAGATGAATTGATTAATCCAGAAATTGCTAAAGAATCATTCTCTTATCAAAGCAGTAAACAATCTATTGCAGAAATTGATAAACAACTTAACGATTACATGCGACCTTGTGCTGGTTTTGCTGGTAAAAGAACAGAAACTAAAAAAGAACATTATAATTCACTCTCTACCGAATCTTATTCTATTAATTTCAATAGTGTTGAAGTGACTTCTGGTAATACAGATGGCTCTTCCCCTACACTTTATCAAACAAACCATTCTACTGTATTTAATAATACGGTAAATCATTTAATCGATACGAGAATTAAAGTAAACGATAAAATTGAATACGAATTTCCTAAAGAGATTTTCGATATTGATGGTGCTAAAAAAGATAAAAAAGATACCGAAATTACATTAAGTAAAGAAGGTAAATGGACAGTTGATTTAAAAGGTTCTGGTGAAGAAACACTTATTGAATATTCAGATGACTTGAACATGATTCGTTTAGGATATATCCGTAAAGAAGCTACTGATAAACGAGTTAAGGGTACACTGGGTTTATCTCGTGAATCCTATATCGATAGAACCAATGCTTCTGATAGACAAATCCTAGACAAATTATTTAAGAATATTGATAGTTTTGTCAATTCAGGTTATGGAGATGACAATAATCTTAAAGTATTGAAGAACAATCGTCAAACATATCGTAAAGATTTGAATGAGCCTTTGGTGATTGAATACCCAGTAGAATCAATCATTCCTATTTATAAACCAGGTACTCCTTCTGAACATGTTGGTTATTTAGTATTACACGATGAAGAAGGTGCGCCTTTATCTAAGGTAAAACCTGTTAACTATTATCGTGATTTAAGTAATACATTTAATAGTCGTACCAGTGGTTCTAAGATGGCATCTTCACTTATTCAACAAGGACGTGAGATGTTCGATGGCATGAATTCAATGATTGATGAAGCTCGTCAAATTGAAATGTTATCTCGTATTCATGGTAATGCTATTATTAAAGAGATTATCGAAAGAACACGTCAAGGTGAATATGGTAAAAATCTAGATATTGGTGATTCTACTGAAGCATTTAGGATTATGTTCTATCGTGCATTGGCAGGACAAAGAACACGTGTATTATTCATGCCTAAAGACATTATGACCTATATGGCTCAGGACTTCGATAATAAAGGCATGGGGCGTTCTTTAATTGATAACATGAAAGTATTGTTGTCTTTACGTATTCAATTCATGTTAGCACAAGTACGTGCGGGTATTGCTAATTCTATTCCTGAAACAGTAGCTACCGTTAGAATTGATGAAAAAGACCCAGACCCTAAAAAGACGATTCAGATTGCACAAGCACTTACTTTAAAAACCAGATTAACTGCTGGTTTAATGGTAGGCGCATCTAATGTACAAACGATTGAAGACAGAATTAATCAATCAAACATTCGTTTAGCAATTGAATCAGACCATCCTAAAGTACCAAATATTGGTCACGATATCACAAGAAATACTGCTGATATCCCAGCACCTGATAATGATACTGCTGAATTGATTAATAGATTAGTACAAATGGGTACATTCTTACCTCCAGAATTAGTCGATAATTCCTATGGTGTAGATTTTGCCCGAGAAGTATTACAACAAAACTTCTTAGTAGGCATGGTCGTTAAACAAATTCAAACCAAACAAAATCCTTACTTTACAGAGTTTGTTAAGAAACTTATCTTAGCTTCTCCTACGTTAAGAACAGAACTTAAAGAAACAGTTAAGTCAAACTTAAATGATATTCTTGATGTATTGAATGAAGCATCAGATGATGAAATTGATAAAACTGCTCTGAGTGATGATTCACTTAGAACAATTATTGAATACATCACGGATAAATTCATTGCTGGGTTAGTAGTTAAACTACCAGAGAAAGCTAATGATAATGATGAGATGATTAACGACCAAATCAGTAAAATGGAAGCTCGTATCGATAAGACATTAGATTATATCTATTCACCAGAATCATTACCAAATGATGTATTGGGTGAAGAAGCCGCTAACTTTATTGACCAATACCGTGGTTTGATTAAAGCAGAGATTATGCGTAATTTCTTAATTGAATCTGGATTTGGTACTGAAGTTATGGACTTCATTACAATTAGTGATGATGGTGTCCAAACTTACGAGAAGAATGCTTCTATGCGCGACTTTGCTATTAAGACTATTAAGAACATGATGGATATGTTTGAGAAGTCTAAAAACATTGTTAAATCTACTACTGGATTTATGGAAGGTAACGACCTTAAACCTAGCGAAGGCGGCGGTGGTAGCTACGATAGTGGCGACAGTGGTGATAGCTCGGACGAAGGTGGTGACGATGGTTTCGGTGACTTTGGTGATGAAGGAAGCGAAGGCGGTGAAGACGACTTTGACTTCGATGAAGGTGGAGAGTCTTCAGGAGAAGGTAGTCCAAACTCTGACGTAGACGGCGCACCTGACTAAAAAATAAAAACATAAAGGATATCTAGAGTAGAGAGGGAATTCCCTCTCTACTCTATTTACCTTTTATTGCGTTAATTTGCAAATACGATAGAATACATGGTTAATATCAAATCGACTGGCTGGAATAAACTCAATCAGTACACCATCTGAAGTTAACAGATAAGTGTCACGAGTAGGTTTACTTGATTTACGATTACGACGTACTAGAGAGGCAGTAATCAAATTACTGATTTCAGAACTCGTATCACGAACTAAGCATACCCAACCATTTTGATTGTTTTCAGAACCATCCAATGTGATATTTAACTCACCAGCACTACGGTCTACATAAGTTACAGTTGCTGTATTACTTACAATAGTCGGTGTATCACTGTCTGACAAATATTCATCATCATTATTGGTAATAGTGAATGATGCGAACATTTCTTCTACAAGTGTATCGTATTGCTGTCTTGATGACTTAGTGATGATATCATCGCGCTCTTCCAAATCAGTGTAACATTCTACAATCTCAGTTACACTGATGTCAGTCAAGTCTAGACACAGAAGAATCTTGTTAAACTGAATATCAATCATTTCAGAAAGTTTACGCAATAGGACAAACTCACGTGCTTTAGTCAGTGGTTTAATGATTTTATCACGATAATCGTCAAATGTTTTACATTCTTTGATTTTCCGTACTACCTCTAACTGACGTTTCTTAGTAGCAATAGGATTCATGATAGTGACATCACTTTCAACCAAACGTGAACCATTGTGTTCTGTATAAACATCGTCAATGATTTCTGTAACCAGTGATGGTAAATTATCAGCGATAATCTCGTTATCGTTAATGGTTACATTGTATTCATTTACTTCGCCACCATTTGCAAGGATTTCGGCTTCCTGATATTGACGTTCCTCATCAGTCATGGTCAGATATTTAATCTCTTCTTCCAGACTAGGTGGATTCTCACGATTAGGAATTAATGCGCTACCTAAGATACCTGGTGTTTTACCAGGAATGATATGGTCTTTAAGTTCCATTCTTTCTTCCTCAGTTAAATCGTACAATACCTGACAAGGTAAACCATGTTCATCTAATTCAATCATACAACGTTTATTCAGATAGTTGTAGGATTGCCACAGTTTATTACTTGCATTAAATGCAAATACATACTCACGTTGAACCAGACCATAGGTGTCGTAGTATTCAAAATACAAACCATCTTTATCTTCAGACAGTTTTTCACGATGTTTAGTATAGTCAAACGGATATAAGTATTCAGGTGTTAGTTTACGACGTACTTTTACTTCATTAATATCTTCGTATCCTTTGGTAGAAGTATTAATCCACAAACCTACTAACCAGTTACGACCAATAGCCATTTTACGACGACTATTTGGTACAATTGGGAAACCATCTTCTTCGACTTCGACTTGAACATTAGTCTGATTGTCTACGTTAATAGTTTCATTGGTGTTAGGTTTATCATAACGCTCTTCGTATTGACGTGCATTACCGTGAACAACAGTAGGTGTACCAATAACAGAAGATTCATCAACCAATTCGTTGTATGTTGAATTATCTTGTTGTTGGCGTTGTGGGTTTTGTTGATTTCCACCAATGCTTTCAACATATTTACGACGTTTAATGGCAAAGTAGTCATTGGTATCAGTTTGCTGTGTAGTATTCGTGTTATTACCACCACGACCGAACACATCATGTGCTTGTGTGTTAGAAGCACTAAATGTATTATCTACTCGATTAGCATTCATGCCACCAAAGTTATTACCATTGTTACCACGAACACTACCCCAACGAGAACCACCATCATTACCTACATTGTTATTACGCATGGTCATACCACCACGAGTAGCGAAACTACCTGCATTGTTGTTACCATACATCATGCCATTGCCATTACTGTAATGACGTGCCAATTGACGTTGGATATTATTAATGTAAGAACAATACTTACTAGCATCATTACGTACACCATGTGCTTCTTGAGCATTTAATTGGTTCATTGGACCATAGTTCAAGAAGATGTAGGGTACAGCATCAACAAAGGAATTACTTACTAAGTTGAATACTTGGTTTTGGTTATTAGGATTGATTTGGTTAGACAAATATTCTAATTCCAAAATCTGCAAGATATTCACGTAGATTTCAGAGAACAAATTATTGTTTTGACTCAATGCTTCAGCAGCACATCCACGGAAGAATGATACTTGGTTAGGACCAGCATATAGTGTTTCATCAACCACTTGTGCCAACATCTCACCAACCATTTGTTGCAGAGGTGCTGTTTGATACAAATCGATATTCATGTTAGTTTCCTTTTTAAAATATACTTTAACAATTACTCTGTGTCTTCAATATCATGCCTATTATCTACTTCACCGTATAACAATTTCTTAACGGCTTCGATTTTATCGGCAAGTTCGGGATTAGGCACAATGGTGTAATCGTCAGTGATAGTTACATATGGGTTTAATCTACTGCGACCTGATGGGTCTGCTTTAGACATGTCAAATGCCGCACCACATTCCAATAGAGATTCATGTAGTGCTACAGATGGGTCTTCTACATTAAACTGCGTATTAGATGTTCTGGCTTTATCAGACTTCTCTTGTGGGATAACAATACGTCCCATTTTCAAGATAGGCAAATCAGCTGGGTCATCTACTACGATAATTTCAGTATGGTTCTTAATCTGCATAACCACTTCAGCACGAATGCTTTCAATTGCTTTCTTAACAGCTTCGTACTTAACAGGTACATTAGGATTTCTGTCTTCTTCTAATCGCAATGTACTAAGATTAAAGTAAGCATTGTTAATCGCTTTAGTTAAATCGAATAACAAGAATTGACAAATCTGCAATTGCTTACCATACAGAGTATTAGATTTAGAAATTTGTGAAATCTCACTGGTTAAGTCAATAAAGTTTTCAACAATATAAACGAATAGTTTATAAATGCTGTCAATATGTCCTAAACCAATTCGCTCGAAATCATCGATAGTCATGTCATCTACATAACCATCTAATGAAACCATGTGTTTGTCAATATTGTCTTGAATAATAGACGCATGGTCAGATGTAGAACAGATGGCTTCACCCATCATGCTACGCCATGCTTCTGTATTATCTACAATATCTGGATTCATTCGATTATAACGAGTATAGTGACTTAATACGTAAATCAATGTACCAATAACCGTTTTAGCTGAACGAATGGTTTCCCATTCATGACGACGTACTGCAAAGAACATCTTTGTAGGTTCGTAATAAGGATAAAGATAACTGTGTGGTGGCTTACGACCATTACTTTTAACAATTACCCAATCTTCTGTTGGATATTGGTTTGATAAGTCGACAGCTGTTTCAAAGTCATCTTCATTTAACATCTGAACAGAACCAGGTTTAAAACCAAACATTTCTAATGTTTTGGTCATCCCGAACTTACAGCACAGATAATGTACAAGCGTACACTTCATTTTAATGAAATTATCAGTGCGTCCAGTGTCTTTCTTATTGTGGATTTTAGAATGATAGATAGATGTATATTCAGATACACCATCTACAAAAATATTCACGCTACGAATACGTTCAAACCACAGCTTAATCTTAATCAGTTTAACAAAGATTTCAGTAGGTTTAATGGTAATGATACCATCTGCCATTACAGGTGCAACCATGTATTTTACACCATTCATCCACATGAATCCATGTCGACGAATAAATGGAAGATAGATATATTTACGAATCGGCTGACCATCAAAGTCAAAGTTAAAAGCATAAAGTCGGATATCATTTTTATTGATATCGTATTTACGCGTGTTGTTGTTACTGATTCTGGTCATGTATTGATAACCCTCTTTTGGAGGGACTTTCTCACAACCAAGATACTTTAACTTTTTAGGAAATCGTTTCGAGTTAATGCGAAACAATCTATCCACATAAAGAGGAATATTAGGATTGTCGTGATAAGACAATCCTAATCCAATTCTCTCGTCAATATGTGGAGTATCTTCCTTAATCCGTTGTATCAATAAAGGATTCATGTTTGTTTTCCTTGTATAATTATTAAAGTATATTCTACCATGATAAAAGACTCGCGATATTCTTTTAACAATAATAAAACACTTAAATTATCTATTAAGAGATAATTCACTCAAATAAGTTCAATTGTATAAGAATTTTTATATTCTTTTACTCCTTTATAAATTAAGTAACCTGCTCCAACTACTAGAGCTGCAATACCTAAAGGTAATGCTACTTTACTTAAAGCTGCAGTGATTGCACTAAAGTTGCATGTCGATTTTAACACATCACCTAGTGTACTAGCGTGTCTAATAAATGTTTCAGTTTTATCCTTTTTTACACTATGGTCTATAAATATCTTGGTTAATGCACTGGTAATCGTCGCCACGCCTGCGATAATACCTGCAATTGCACCAATGTTCTTAGAGCTATTATTACTCTCTGTTGCTTTAGTGTGTTCTTCTGCTTTAATTCGTTTAGTTCTTTCTTCAATTAGCCTTTCTTCCAAATCCAGAATCCTATCTCTTTCTTTATAGGTTCTATCGGTTTCTCTGTCTTCTCGTTTAAATGTCCTTTCTTCCTGTTTAAATTCTCTCTCTTCACGAGAGTTCTCATGACTACTTAATGTTTCAATATGTTCTAGTTTAAGTTTAAGTTCTTTAAGCTCTCTTTCTTTTTGGTTAATCTTCTCATTCAATTCTCGAACTTTAAGCTCGTGTTCACGCTCTTGTTCTTTAAATTGATTATTTAAAATAGCCTCCTGTTGTTTTAATCTACGAATCTCAATTTCAGAATTAAATGTTCTGGCTTCATCTGCTGTAATAAAATAACCATGTTCTTGCAATGTTATTTTATCACGATAAGGAATAAAGAAATGTTGTGTATCAATCTCATCATCATCGTTAAGATAAGATGTGTAAATATACAATCCAGGTGATTCATCATTTGTAGGTTGTTCACCCTTAATCACTTGAATCTTATCACCTATCTTACGATAGATTCTACCTTCTTTTTTCTTAGTAATAAACTTAATAGATTCTATTCTTTTTTGTTTATCTAATTCTTCTTTAATTGATTTATGCAATTCAGAATCTTCTATAGAGAAAGCAGGATGTAATATCTTAGAATAATTGATTACATTTGGTGAAATAACAATATCTAATTCTTTATCGTATATAATTTGGTTTTTACGAATGATGTCTTCAGGATAATAGAACATCATGGCCATTTCACTATTACCAAGACAGATGTTAGTACAATACGCACCAGTAATGGATTTAATGACATCACTGACTTTATTACTTAAATCTTTTCTGTCTTTTAACAAATATCCAAATAGTCGTCTATTTTCACTAATACCGTATAAGCTATCATTTGGTTCTAGATTGTTTTCTTTATAATTATTCTCAACACTATCTAGTAAACCAACAGTCGGTATAATAGATTCTAAATTGCTTAAGTGTCTAACAATAATATATAAACCAGAACCGTATCTGAATACTAGATTCTTTTCGTCTTCTGATAAGCTATTTAAAGAACTGTATTCTGAACCAGGTTTTAAACGATAAACGTGACCGAATCGATTACTGATATTAATATCAGTATTAGACATGTTAATATATTCAATTGATGTTGATAATAGCGATGGATGTTTAGTAGAAACACCACGTATCTTATTACCAAAGTCACTTTCTGATTTAATAATAATAGATTGTGGTTTGTTATTAATCAAATCAGAGTGTTCAGCATTAACAAAATCAATATCTTGAGAGGTGTATGAAAAATCATCATTTGTGTATTTTATTCTATTACTTCTATTTCGTATATTGAACAAAGCAGAGCCATTTTGATATTCTTCGTTAGGCATAGTTGTTTTCTCCTTAAGGAAACAATATAATATTCGGTACCAATTTAATATTATATGTTTTAGAAAAAATACAATAAGGCGTAGATACACCTACTACTCTACTACCAGTATAGGTAGTAGAGTAGAGGGTATCTTTAATTAATTATTTAAATTAATCAGTTCTGTTTAACCACTAGTGATTAAGGCGCAACGCCTGGGGCAGCACCAGCACCAGCAGCAGGTTTAGCAGGTTGAACTACTTCGTTAGAAACTTGGAAGTTCAAGCGTTCTTGGATAGAACGTTTCAGACCAGTTACTTTGATGCGTACTAATACTGGCAAGTGGCAGATGTGGCTGAACCATGGTTGAACCATAGTTTCGTGTTGGTATTTGCTACCACGGGCACGGCTAACAATACGTGGGATTTCACGTTTGTCAAGAGTGTTACCGAACCACAGAGGTACGCTCAGGCTACCATTGCGTGGTTTACCGAATGACAAGAAGATAGTACCAATTTCACCATCTTTCGCTTGACCATTTTCATCCAATACCAAACGTTCGTCAGAACATTCTTCAATAGTAAAGTCGAAGCCATCACCCAGAGTACGAGCATCACCTTCGCGGAAGATGAATTTGCTAGTGAATGCGTCAGCAATAGCAATCACGTGTGGACGGAAAGAGCTACCACCGATGTCAGTCAACTCGTAACCAGCAGCCAGTTCAGAAGAACAGTAAGCTTGAGTCATTTCACCCAGGATGTAGTTAGTCATTACTGACGACACGTTATTCAAACGGTCAGAAGTAGTCAGAGATTGACAAGTTTTGTAAACGTCCAATTCTACATCTTTAACGTAAGTACGAGCAAACCATTGACCCACACCAACAGAAGTATAGTTAAATGGTTCAGCAGTATCCAGTTGTTGAGGTTGTGATTTCAACATATTCAGGATATCGTAAATAGCAGATACACCAGCGTTAGTACGACGGATGAAAGACAGACGAATCAGGCTATCAATACGTTGAGAATCGGATACGGTGTCTTTGTCATCGATAGGACGACGGATAGCGATTGGAGAGTGCAATTTAACACCGTAGATGATGCGTTGTACGCGGTCATCCAACAGCAGGCCATGTTCGCGCAAGTTGCTGTTAGTACGAGTAGCGTCTACTTCGTAACCTACGATAGAAGTTTTTTCCAATTCAGCAACCAGAGCTTTAACATCTGGGTTTTCCATAGACAATACTTCTTTGGTTTCTGCATTACGTACAGCGCGTACTTGTACGCCAGCTGCATTCAGAGTGATGGTACCCAAGTCAGTGTTACCACGACCAGAGATATCAAAACGCAACAGAGCTTCCAATTTTTTGTCTTTCAGTGCTTTCAATTCTGTAGGCAGAGCTTGAGAGATTTCACCGATAGTATCAGCATTTACCAAGTGAGTGTTTACATCGTACATCAATTGGATGCCTTCACGGTCACCATTAGGAGAGTAAGTGAAGGTAGATTGTTGATGGTATTGCAAGTTTTTGAACAATACAACATCGTTACCGACTTTCAGACCCAGAGTTTTCAAACGTGGGTTAGCAGAAATTTGGTCAGTATCATCAGACATACCCAAAGTAACCATACGGTCAGTTTGAGAGATGTGGGTCAGTTTAATTTCTTTACCGATTTTCAGCAAAGAGGTTTGTACGTCTTCATCGAAGTCAGTACGAACAACGTAAGGAGGCAACAAAGTGCTGTCTACGAAAGAATCTTCGCTGATGGTTTTACGGAATACAGGAACGATGTCAGTGAAGTTAGATTTCAAGATATCGTGTTTACGCAATGCTTTGATTACGTGTTTTTGGTTGCGGTATGCGTCGCCTTTACCACCCAAGTCGTATTCTTTAGAGTTGAATACAGTAGAGAGGTGTACGTCGATGGTGTAGTTGTTTTGAGTAGAATCCAAAGTAATAGTAGGGAAGAACAATTCTACAGCTTTAGATTGTTTTTCAGGGCGGATGTTATAAGAAACAGTCATCGCCAGGGTATTCATCATACCGTGAACTTCGAAAGACTCAGTAGCCAATTCTTGACCTACAACACCAACGTCAACACCACCACCAATAGCAGATACCACAGTACCAGGTTCAGTTTGTGCACCAGCATTGTAGTATTCATCAGGGTTTTGAGCGATGATGATAGATTCAGACAGATTATCCACTTGGTCTTCAGTCAGAGTAGCACCAGTGCTTTCTTCATAGTCGGCAACGATACCATCGATTACAGTTTTTTGGCTGTTAGTAATGGCGTTCAGGTCTTCAGCTTCAGAAGGGTTCAGGCTTTCAGTAGACAAGAATGCTTTACCAAGCAATTTAGCAGATTCAGTGCTAAGAGAAATATCGTGAGCACGTGATTTTACGATGTCAGCAATAACTTGTGTATTTGAACGGGGGGTAAAGGATTTTTTCTCTTTACCGAAAATATTTTTTTGAGACATTTTCAATACCTTTAAAATTTAAATCAAGACAAGAATAACTTATAGTATCTTCGAAAATAATTATTAATTATCTAATAGTAGTAAATAATTACCGAACAATGCTGTAGCTGATATGGTCTGTTCTGAGTGGTAAATAGACGACTTTCTCATTACATCACGAATTTTCTCTAATACATAAGTTTTCAATGTATGTTCACTGTAGCTTCCTTCTACCGTTGAAGTAGGTACAGAAATAAAGTAAATACGTCCACTAGGGGACACGTCAATACTCTCATACATACAGTTTTCGTTAGTGTGTTGGTAAATGTTATTACATATACCTGTCATTACTTTAGATAGAATACGTGTTACATTAAACACTTCTTCATCAAAAGTATACTCACCATTTTCCTGAGGAAAATATTGGCTATACAATGCTTCTTTATCAGTAGCATTTGCAAGCCACAGTAGGCGAATATCCAATGCCTCACCCATCAAAGGGGTAAGTTTTTCAGACATCTCTACAGATTCGTGTACTCTATTTTTATCTAAAGGTGAGGATTTAGATAAAGCATTTAGAGCAATTAATTCTTTTAAAGCGTGTGAGCCGACAGACGCGACAGCTTTATCATAATAAAGTAAGTCAACAGGGCTAATGCCTTTATCTTTTAAGTCGCTATATAATTCTTCTGGTACAAATACTAATCTAATAGCATTCTCTGGGTTTTCTTCAGAATCAATAAAACGATCCAATAACTTTTGAGCTTCTGTCTTTTTAGGTAACTCAATCATGGGTGATATCCTTTATATGTTGGTAGATTTCTATTTAGATTTTAGCCCTGACTATCTATGTAAAAAATAGCTCAATAAGCTAATATATACTAACCGAATAATTCATATTAACATACGTTATAACCGTTACTTATTTTATTAACAATATAAAAATAAAGAAAGAAATCCCGACATGAACATTAAAGCATTATTAGCAAAATGTATTTCTTTATTATACAGAGAATCTCAATTAGAAGAAGAATCAGATTCCTCTAAACTGGTTAATGATATTATTAGTTCTTTAAAGATTAATAATAGAGACATCAGTGGGACAGACTCTACTTTAAATGACTTAAAAGATTTAGTATTGGATATGGTTTCTAGAGAGAACCCTATTCCTTATAATGATTTAATACAACATTTAAAAATCATTTGTGCACAAGACACCACACTTTTTGAAAGTATTCAGGATAATATTGCATTTGAATTGACACCTCAAGAAGTACAGCGTTCTGTATTATCTTATCGTTTTGAATTAAGTAAATATCTAAAAAATAAAAAAGCACAAGATATTTTAGAGAAACTGACTTACGATTTAAAATTCAATCGAGATAAAGTAGATGACTTAGATGGTTACATGGCTACTAAATTAACAGATGCGATTGATTTAGTAAATTACGCTGGTGAAGAAATTCCAGGTGTAGTAATCGAACTAGATTTAAATAACATCGAACAAGTCGCTGAACAATACGAATTAATTAAGAAAGAATCAGATGGTTCACGTACTATTCGTATGCCATGGCAAGCAATGAATAGAATGACACGTGGTGGTTTACGTTTAGGTCAACTGACTATAGTGGGTGGTTTAGCACACAATAATAAAACAGGTGTGTGTTTGTCTATGTTTATTTCAGCTTGTATGTTTAATAATCCTAAAGACTTATTAACCAATCCAAAAAAGAAACCAATGAATGTATTGATTTCTTTTGAAGATGACATGCAAATCGTATTATCTAACATCTACACTTTATTAAAAGGTAACTTTGATAATGTCGTCGTAACAGACGAAGATAAAAGAAACTTAGATAAAAACGAAGCTGCAATGTACGTAAGAGATAAACTACAGTCTACAGGATACAATGTAAAACTGATTCGTATTAATCCATCTGAATGGTCTTATATTGAAATTCAGAATAAGATTCTAGAATTAGAATCTAAAGGATATGAAATCCACATGTGTCTGATTGACTATTTGAATCTGGCTAATAAAAATGGTTTACCTAATATTCGTGGTGACTCTGATGTACAGGAATTGTTTAGACGTACTAAAAACTTTATGTGTGCAGGACACAATATTGCTTTATTGACACCACACCAATTATCAGGCGATGCATTGGATTTAAAACGTCAAGGTAATAAGATGTTAGCACAACAAGTATCAGATGGTTCGTATTATGCTGACTGTCGTGGTTTATATCGTGAACCAGAACTTGAGATTGCTGTAGATATTGTAAAAGACAATGGTACTAAATATCAAGTATTTGCACGTGGTAAACACCGTGGTCAAAACGATACACCAGAAGAACATAAAGTATTTATTTTACCATTTGCACCAGTAGGTGGTTTAAGATACGATATTAATGGAAGTGATACTTCACTGTCTCGTTTCGGTGCAACACGAAATGAAAATGGTGAAGAAGAATTAGCATTCTACGATATAGGCTAAAAAATAAAATACACAATAACTATACTACTCCCACTGGATATCCAGCGGGAGTAGCGTAGCTTTATGTTAAACATTATTTAACTCAAGTTAAACACCGTTTAAAAGGATGTCACCACCTGTTACTACTTCTATTAATTCGACGTTAGTATCCAAGTCATAGGTTTTATACGTATCAGATTGTTTAGATTCAGAATCTACAGACTTATAGCATACGTATACATCTAATACGAGTTTACGTACCACATGAGTGTCCATCAGTGTATTACCAAAGTTACCATCATCGGTAAATTCAGTACTTAACAGACACAAAGAGAATGCTTCGATAGCTTCTGAATCAGATACTTTTTCAATAAATTTAGAAGTCAAGTCAACACCCCAGCGATAATCGCGGAATGTACCAATCTTAAATTCTTTCTTATTGAAATAATCAATCAGAATACGACGTACTAAACCAGTACGATCTTGTTCTTCCAGATTAGTAATACCTGTTACAGATTTAGTTTGAGAAGATTGAGCAATTCGTTTAATACGATGTTTGTTAATCATGTTAGGATTTTTAATCATCTTATTGATGATTTTGATATTCTTATCGTGAGGTAGTACCTCACTGTACTTTTCCAACTTAGCAATAAAGTTTGCTACGAAGAATACAATCCCAATTAAGATTAAACAACCTAGTGCAAAGAATGCAAATTTTTCCATTTTAATAGTTCCTTTAAATAAGTGAATAAATAGATGTACTATCTAATAGATTTGTACACTTTAATAGTATAGATTTGAATTATCCTATAATTCAAGCAACTTAGGTGTGTTACACCGTAAGTTATTTAAATTATCTTAGATTAAGGTATAAAGGACAATGGAAAGATATGAATAACCTTATAGTAAAGAGGAATAATAAAATGTTTGAAGTATTTAAATCACCGACTATTAAAGAAGATACTACTAAAAATCAAATCATTGTAGAGGGTATTAATCTAAAACTAGTATATCGTGATTTTGAGAAATACATTGGTTCTAAGATGCTCTATAATATCTTAGATAAGTCAGGTAGATGGGAAATGAAATTCCAGAAATTTTATTTACCTGACATGTATCATGTAGTATTAGAATTACTAAACAATGATAAATTTAAACGTAGAATTGTATCTCGTTCTAAATTACAAAAATTAAAAGAATTGTTTGAGACTATTCCTTTGGTACAGAATATTAAATTAATTCAAAATACCAAAGATGAAGATATTCCTAGTGTGAATAAATCTATTTTAAAGAATCTATTCGTACCAGGATTTAAGTTATTTGAACATCAAGATAAGTTTATCGATAACTGTTTATTTAAATCTAAGTTAATGGACTTAAGAGGTTATCTATTAGACGCAGGGCCTGGTTTAGGTAAGACCATTAATTCTATTGCTTTAATGGAACTATTAGGCGCAGATAAGATTATTGTCGTATGTCCTAAGAAAGCAGTTATCGACGTATGGGAAGAGACTATTAATCGTATTTACAGTAAACCACAGACTTATAATCTCTCTATTGATTCTGTCAAGGGTGGTAAAGTTAAATTAGCTAATTTTTCTCTAGATAGTAAATTCATGGTTTGTCACTTTGAAGCACTGGATAAATTAGTAGCTAGTTTAAGAAATATACCTAACGCTAGATATGGGATCGTGCTGGATGAGTGTTTGCATCCAGATACTGAAGTACTTACACCTACTGGTTTTAAACCAATTAAAGATATTACGACAGAGGATACAGTATTACAATACAATCCAGATGGAACTAATTCATGGGTTAATCCTAGTAGAGTCGTTAAGAAACCTACGTTAGAATCACATCACTATATTAATTCTAAATGGGAACAATTGGTCACCCCTAACCATAGAATGATTTTCAAGAAACAACGTAGTATAGCTGGAATACCAATTCTTAAAGAAAAATTGTCAAAAGATTTTAACCCAGGAAGCCACTATAAAACTATTGTGTCTGGATTCCTAGAAAATAATGGTAAGACAAAACTAACCCCTTTAGAAAGATTGTTAATAGCAATTCAAGCCGATGGTTCCATTAATTATGTTTCAGAAGCCAATAAGTTTATAAAGATTGAACTTAAATTAACTAAAGAAAGAAAAATTGATAGACTATTAGATATTTTAAAAGATACTGATCTCGAATATTCGATATATAAAGACTCTAATAGACCCTGTAAAAGATTTTTAATTAAAATACCTTTTGAAATGCTAAACTTTATTGAAGATTTTGAAAGTTCTCCTAAGAAGATTAAATATCTAAATAACTGGGTAGATTTATCGGATAAATCATCTGATTGGTGTAGTGAGTTTATGGAAGAATTAGTAGAGTGGGATGGATATAAATCTTTCCCAATTAACGGAGTATATAAATATACTTATTACTCTAGTACCGAATCTATTAATGCTGATATTGTTCAATTAATTGCGGCAAATGCCGGAGTGAGGATAAAAAGAAGTCTCAGTATAGACGATAGAAAAGAAACTTATAAGGATAATCATCGAATTAACATGATGAAACTATCATTAGTCGATAATCAAGTTACTCAAAAGGTAATAAACAAGTACGATGAGCCTGTTGATTTCTATTGTATTACTGTTCCTAGTGGGATGTTTTATGTACGATACAATAACAAAGTATCTGTTACAGGAAACTGTCACGGTCTAAATAGCTATAAATCACAACGCTCCACATTGTTTAGAGAATTGAATAAAATAGTTAATCCTTATTTCTGTTTATGGATGTCAGGTACACCACTAAAAGCATTAGGTAGTGAAACCATGACAATGTTTGAAACTATTGATAAGTTATTTACACCAGAAGTGGTTAAATCCTTTACTTCTGTATTTGGTATTTCTGGTGTTTATGCTGCTAGTGTTATGGCAAATCGTTTACAATTAGTAAAAGCCACTATTAAAGCTCAAGGCTCAGGTGTAGAACAATTTACCTATCAATCTAAAGTAGTCTTACCTGATGCTTGGAAATATACTTTAACGACTATTCGTGAAGAAATGAAAAAATACATTAGAGAGCGTACTGCTTTTTATCATGAATTTAGAGAAGAGTATATTGAAGAGTATTTTGAAGGTATTGAAGAGTTTAAAGTTAATCTAGGAAGTAACTTTGATAGTAAGATGCAAATAGCATTAGATGAATACCTAGCTAAAACTAAAGAGTTACATGATGGATATAACCCAACATCACCAGTACACAAACAATACATTATTGATTGTAATTACTTTGAAGATAAAGTAATTATTCCTATTCTTTCTAATAGGACTAAGAAGATATTTAGAAAAGCTAAGTCTGTTTATAAATACGTAGAACTTACGATTATTGGAGAAACATTAGGTAATGTTATTGGACGTAAGAGAACTGAGTGTAATAAAGCTATTGTAGAAGCGATGGCAAAATCATTTACTGTAGTGAATGAAGAGAGTAAAGAGACTTACGAAACAAATCTAGGTGAAGTAATTCGTGATGCTGAAGCAAAAACATTAATCTTTACAGATTATGTAGACGTATTAAAACGTTGTAATGAAATCTTAATAGAAGAAGGTTTCCACCCTATTACTATCTTTGGTGAAACAACAACAACTATTGGTCTATCTAATCAAGTTAAACAGTTTAAAGAAAACAGTAAGATTAATCCTTTGATTACGACATTTAAAACATTGTCAGAAGCAGTGCCTTTAACAGAAGCCAATACAGTAATCTTCTTGAACTTACCATTTAGGTCTGGTACTTACGACCAAGCAGTTAAACGAGCAAATCGTATTGGTCAAACTAAAGATGTACACTTATACGAAGTAACATTAGATACAGGTGGTGAAGAAAACATTTCTACACGAAACTTAGATATCTTAAAATGGTCTGAAGAACAAGTAAGTATCTTAATGGGTGATAAGAAAGGTGAGATGGAAGTAGTATCTAAACTGACTATAGACCACTTCTTACCTGATATGGTTACTAGAGGTATTCCTAGTATTAAAGACTTTAAAATGTTCTAAAAAATAAAGTAAAACAAAAGTAAACATATTACTCTATACAGTACCCGTTAAGGTACTGTATAGAGTAGATTATGTTATTTAGGTAAATATTCGTAGAATGGTTCTAATGGATTATCGACATCAGTACTGTCGGTAAATTCATACTTAATATCAGTACGACCATAAATACCTTCAGCAATCTTGTAGATGTGGGTACTGGTATTTTTAAAACTTGATTCACTACCAGTAACGACATCTGTATAAGTTAGAACTTCATCTATAGTATTATAATTAAACATAGGTGTTTCTACACCACATGTCTTATTACAATAAATTAACTTATTATCAGGGAAAATAGTATCTTTATTTTCATCTGAACTATTAGCTAGATATTTACCAATTTCAGAATATTTAACCATTAGTTCTAATGGGTAGTATCTGTATGTATATATACCCTCAGTCTTAGCTAAAGTTCTTTTAAAGTAAATATTCTTGAATAGTACGTATTCACCCTCAGGTAGTTGAATTGCTCCATGTGGTTCAAACACTTTACCTACACTTCTGTCATTGTTTCCTTCAGAAGGTAACATAGGTCTTACGTAGCTAGACATACAGTTAGGTACTAAATAGAAACCATCGTTATCTTCACGAGTATCGTTATCTAAAATAGTAAAAGCACCGTGGTCGTTTACATTATCAGAAATACCGAGATTTAAATGGTAAGCTAACAATTTATTAGATAACGCACCATCTCGTAACATATCTTGAATTTTGTAAGCTTTTTCTGCTAAGCTACGACATCCTGTGAAATCACGAATAAAGTTAATGAAATAACCAACCAAAGAATTAATAAACAAACATTCACCTTTTATTACTTTAGTAACATGGTGGTTTGATTTTAAGAATTCAGCTAGTAATCCTCTAGGAATAATGTATTCATTACGTTTAACTGTTAAGAAATCTGCTTGATAGATTTTACCTTCAATTTCATATACCTCTTTATGGTAATACTTATCAGGTGAATCCATAATACCATCATTCATGCCTTCTGGGTGTAACCAGATACCATCGTAATAAAATTCATGATTACCAATATCCAATGGGATAGTAGACACTCCATCACTACCTTTAAGGAAAGATAGCATGTGGTCAAATTCAATTAAATCTTCATCATTAATTTTATCGCTCATGGCGTCAAAGTAATAAATAGGAATTTCTTTCTCAAGATACATGGTATACTTGTGTTTATTTTGCTTATATAATGCACTGCGAAATCCTACGGCAGTGTCTAAACTACTAAACACAGGATTAAAATCGTCCTTATTCTTTACTTCACTTTCAGGTAGTTTTACCATAAAACGGTGGTTTTTACTAAAACCATGGATACCATGATGTCGTAGAATATTCGGATAAAAAGTTTCCGGTGAATGACCTACTACACTCTTGTTATCTACAGAATACATTCTGTCATCTAAACCAGTTATAATGAACATATAACCAATCTGTGTAACATCAATACTGGCTGGCAATTCAAAATCGTCTGGGTTATATTTAACACTATCAGGATCAACATAATACTCATGATCGCTACTATATGCTGTAATATCAATCACAGCAATATTACCAATAACAGTAACAGCACGGTTATTGGATTTAAAACTGGTTTTAATACCACTTACTTTATAGACACCTGAAACTTTTTCTTCAGAAATGGCTAAAACACTGTGAAGAATTTCTAATACAAATGCTTCGTTGTCGTAATTATTAGACATAATAATTTCCTTTACATAAAGATTAAATTACTCTATGGGAATCTATCCCATAGAGTAATTAAGGTTAAAAGTTAAATTAGAATTTAATATCCATAGGGATAGGTGTTACATAATTAGTCTCACTAAATTCTGTATAGTATTTACCAGTAGAAATATCCTTATAAAAATCACGATGATAACCTTCACTCCAGTGTGATTTAACAAAGTAAATACCTGAAGTATCTTTACCATTTTCAAAGGCTTCTTTAAGGTATTTCTCACAATCTTCTGCTGTTAAGAATATTTCTGAACAACTTTTGAATGAAGGGATTTTCAAACCAGATTCGTTTTTCTCTACTTTAACAAAATAACACTCTTCGCGTAAGTCGATAAGCTGCCACACATATTCTTGTTTTGCATCAAGATTAAATGGTCGAATATTCTTAACGTTAATATGTTTACCTGCAAAGCATTTAAATACATCTTTATAGTTAAGCATATTGGGTTTATAGTGAATAACACAATCATTATTTAACGTGATTGTATGTATTCTTTTTTCTTCTTTGTAACGTCTAGTGAAGAAACCACCATGTTTAAATTCATGGAAGAATTCTTTTTCAGTTATATTAGTTAAGATTTCATCAACATTAACAGGTTTTCCTTTCCTATTAAAGATGTAATCATCTTTACGAAGACCAAATATTTTATTAAGTTTTTCTTTAATGTTATCAAATAAGGTGTTATCTGTAAATACTGCATCTTTATGCAACCCAGGATAAATCTTAGATTGAACACCTAAGCTGATAAATACATCAGTGTAATCAGATAAAGTAGTTTCTTTTACTTCATTCTTATTTCCTAACATTTTATCAATACAGTCAATAATAAATTTAGTATCTTTTGCTAAATCCTTAGTGAATAGTTTAACACTATTATCATCACGCAATGGCTCGATTAATTCACGGCTAATGTAACAGTTAGTTAAAACATGTTCAGATAAGTCTGCATTTGAGATATCAGATACACTAATGAGATATTCACCTTCGTATTCGATATTTTCCAAATAGCTTGTAACATCGTATTTGGTTGAAAATGTATTAACAAAGCTACGGCGTCCAGGTTTTACAGTAAACTGGACATTTTCGTTACTATGTTGTCCGTATTGATAAATAGGTGCGAGATATTCGTATTCTACTTCTGGTACAGTAAATGAAGGCAAATAGAATTCACCGTCTTTATCTTTTAACCAAACAGTAATAACCTTATCTTTACCATATTCATTGATATTAATGTGTCTGATAATAGAATTAGCTACACTAAATGCCGCGTATTTTGAAGGTTTAATGAATAACTGTACACTGTCATCGAAAGCACGATCTACGAAGAAACCAAAGCCTGTTAGATTTCTCAGTCTCTTGACAATAACACGAATGAGTTTTTTCAGTTCAACTTCAGATACACTTAGTAACTCTCTTTCTTTTTCTAATGCTGCTTGTTTTTCAGGATCATCGTACTTACTACACATAATGGAATAAACATCGTAACAAATACGGATAGGGAGTTCGATAGAATTAGGATTAGGACGAACCAGTTTATGGTACATCTTGTTTAAATCAAGAAGATCGTATTGATGTATAATCCCATTAACCATATTTTCAATGATTTCACGTGGCAAACCATCTACTTTAGAATCTAAATACCAGTGCAACAAACCATCCTTATATAGTGGTCGAGTATCAGGTTCTTTTGGGGAGTCAGTAGCAGGTTTAAAATCAGTGTTAAGATTCATTTTAATTTCCTTTTAATAAAAGCTAAGAAAAGAGTGTCTGAATAACCAGACACTCTTTATTTATTACAAACGGGTAATTTGATATTCTTTAATTAAAGAATCGTCTAAATCAGTAAAACCACTAACAGCATAAGAGGTTTTATCTAAACGGGAAACCACACATCCCATTTCTAACAACTCTTTAATCGTGTAGAATTTAACTTGATGAGAAAAACTGGTTTCACTATCTTGACCAAATTCACACACACCAAATACATTACCACGATAGGTACTAAGACCTTTTTCATTCCAAATGCTAAAATCAGAATAATCACCTTCATCGACAATTGCTGTAGCGATTTTTTCACTACAAGCAATACTAGCGTAATGATAATTAGCATGTTTATCAATAAGCACATTGTAGTCAATAAGACTGTTGATAAAAACACCAACTATTTCATTTTCATCAAAGTCAGTATTAGTCTCAATGATTTCACCATGTACTAAGTCTTGACCATCTTTAATAATGTGAAATGGTGTTGAAATTATACCAATACTGTTAGCATCTTTAGAATAGATGACGCGCTTATCATCGACTTTACTATAAGTATAATATAACTTACTACCATCATTACAAGCATAGCCATACATCTTTTCAATATAGCATCCGAGATATCCTTCACCAATAATCCAGTCTTCAATATATTGTTTAACTTTATTGATTTCTTCAGTTAAACCATATAAGTTTTTAGGATTATCGTAAGTCTTAATAAATTCTAAGAATTCAGATTTCAAGTCACTACAGTAGATAACAATATCATCGTCAATGACTCGTTTAATGGTTTCACTAGAATTAATAAACTCTTGGTATAGGATAAATGGAATAAGTTTAGATTGGTTATTTAATGGTTTGCGATAAGCAAGAATATAATCACAACCACCACTATAACTAATATCGATAGAAGTAGGTGTAAAACCATTTACACTACTGTCACCATGGTTTTTAATGAAGTTATTAATATCTTCGTAATAGTCGATATCATCAGAGAGATAACAACCAGATACAATGACAATATCTTCACCAATAAATTTAGTAGAATATCCATCAAATGGTTTAAATTCTACCTTTTTCATGGGTAGTGATTCTGATGTAAAGTAATAGCCTTCGTATAGCTTACCGTATATTTTTACTTTATCTAAATCAAAGTCATTTGTATCAATGTGATAAACTTCAGATTCAATACCGTATTGTTCTTGAATTCTGTCTTTATATCTTAACATGATTTCAATATTATCGAAGATAATATAAGTAGAACCAGGCTTAGCGTCTTTTTCAATCAGTGCAAACTTGTGGTTATTGTAACCAAAATTGGTAATTGGTTTAACTACTTTAGCGTTAGCACGAAGAATAGTCAATTCTTCTTCTGTAAAACCAGTAATGATAAGAGTAGGTTCGATACCAATACCGTATTTTGAACTATCATCAGAACGACTAACTGCTTTAATGGTATATTTATCTTTAAAATGCTCGATAAATTTACTCATGGCTCTACGTGTATTTTCACCGTTTACAGGTTTATGTACAGCATGGAAAATATCTATATAGTCAATTAAAACATATTCATTAACTACTTTAAAATGGCACTTACCACTAAAGTCTTTACGTAAACCATTAATGGTAATATTTGAATGCTCACCTACATTACCATCAAAAAGAATATCAACAATAGCTTGCAATGTCTGTTGGTCATCTGGTCGGTATTTTTTATCTTTTTGTTTTGCTTGTGTATCTTTGGCATTGGGACTAGCATAGTCCCGAATGAATTTATATGTACCCATCTTTAGTCTCCTTATTTAGAGAATTTAACAAAAGCCTTACAGTCTTCGTCTTTATCGTTATTGAAACAATAATCACGAATTTCATTACAGGCAATACTGTTATTTTCTTTGCACATGATACCAGAGTCTTCGTTAATCTGTACTTCTACATTCAGATTGGTTTCTTCAATTGGTGTAGATTCTACCTTTTGTGTAGCACAAGCTGAAATAGTTAAAGCCAATAAAATAAAAAGTTTATTCATTTTAAGTTTCCTTTATAAAAAGAGAATGCGATTACAGTATGGGTATTTCTACCCATACTGTAATTACGCGTTAAGAATTAATCAAATTTAAAGTTAAGAGGAATAGGGTAATAGAATGGTTGGTCTTTACTTGCAATATAAATATTACCAGTTTCTTTATCTCGGTAGATATCGTAAAAATACACTACCTCACCATCACTGCCAACTGTGGTAAGATTGATTTCTACACCATAATGGTCTACATTAGATAGCAAATAGTTACTACTATCAGTGTTCTCAGTATTATGTAAATATTCACCTAATGCTTCTTTAGAAGTAATAATTAAATCACATTTCTTAAATCCAGCAATGCGATTTCCACTATCATCTACATCCACTCGAATGATGTTAGTATTCCTCCTTACTGTTCGAACAGCATAGACATTAGGGTGCATATTAGTGAAAAACTCAAGTTCTTTAGGACTGAATTTTTCCAACTTATCTTCACGGATATTGTTTTCGAAGAATCTATTAAATCCTCGGCCAAATACCTTATTTACATTATAGTAAATAATAGCACCATTATTCAAATATTCACGTGAGACATTGGTGTAGTTATCTAAACCATTAGCATGGATATTCAATACTGTTAAGAATTCTTTTTCAGAGATTCTATTCAGTAATTCAAATACAGTAACTAATTCACCTTTAAAGTCTACCAGATAATCACCTTTAAGATAACTATCAGTAGTCTCACCACGTTTATTGTATTCAAATGTATTTTTCTTAGCAGTTTCTTTCACTGCTTTGAAAATCTCATCTTCTCTGTAAATACACCCTTCAGGCATAGTAAACAATATATTAGAATTAATGAAAGTACTAGGGAAAGGTTCTTCATCGTAACTAGGGTAACCAATGAGTTTATAAAGAGCATCGCCAATGCTACTTTTAGTTTCTTTAGAATAAACGTCATCTAATACTGTGTTATCACTACTAGGTTCTTCAACATATTTAACGTTGATAGAATAACCAGCAATATAATCACTAAGACGAATAATGTCACTGATATTCTGTTTTACAATTACAATACGACCAGTATAATTTAACCTTTCTAAATAACCGAGAACCATATTTGGATTATTAAAATATGGAGTATGCTCTTTACCTAATTTTTTAAAGGTAAATCCTATACCATTAATACCAAATATATTGTTTGCTCTCATAGGCGCAATAAAATCGTAATCTACTAAAATAGGTTCGAATGTAGGTAAGAACAATTCACCATTTTCGTTTTCTATTCTAATGGTAAAAATATTACCATCATTTAGAATAGATACCATTTTCTGTCCCATATTCACAGTGATGTTTTCTGTAGAATATTTAGATGTAGATACGTACCAATACCCTGAATAAGAAAAACCATTATGTCGACAATAGAGACCTGTCTTCTGATAGATTACATCACGAATACGCTCATAGAGCTTGTTAAACTCACCACAGAGTACATTACATTCTTTTTGTTCCTCTGTTAGTTCAATTTTAGTATCCGTATACATATCGTATTCTTCGTAAACATATACATATCGATCAATTTCAGAGAAGCTAACTGAGAGATGATTGTTTATTTCTATATTGAGTGAATGAAGTTTAAACTTATTCATTCTTTCTGCAATTTTATCCAAACTATCCAGATGATAATAATCAATTAGGGTATCTGCAAATGCCTCTATTACTTCATCTGGATAGTCTTCTGACTTAGTATTTGTATAAAGACAGAGTTTACCATCTTTAAACAATGGGTCATTTTCTTTACGATAATACTTACTTAAGTTAAGTTTAAATTCCATTTTGATTTCCTTCTAAATGAATTATGCTATTTTAGCAACAAATTGATAAGATTCCATATTCTCTTCAATATTGGAATGAAGATATTTCATCTTGGTTTCTAATTGCTTAGAAATAATAGGCAATGTAGCACTAACCTTATCAGCATAGGATTCCTTAAACTGCTCAAATGACATATCGTCTGGAATAAAGAAAGAACCAGAATTGTACATTTGACGCATCGCTGTAATAGCCAAGCTATTAATCTCATTAACCAGGTTTTTACCTTTACCAGTATCTAATAAACCAGTAATGATAAAACCATCTGTTAACAGGATTTTAGCTGTAGTGATTCGAGTATGACGTTCTAAGATATATACTTCACAAATGCCTTTGATGAAATTAAAATCACTTTTCAGTAATTTCTTAATATCAGAATGTTTAGGTTTACCTTGGAGAATTTCTACTTTAAATTCTTTATCCAATTTAGTAACAGTCATTGTTTGCATTTTAAATTCCTTTATATAAAAGTTACCTGAATTAATATTAATTCAGTCGACTTAGGCGTTATACGCCGTAAGTTAATAAGATACATTCGTTAGGGTACCTTCACTTTAATAGTATAGGTTTAAAAATATTCAAAAAAAAATAGGTAATGAGCTATTGCCCACTACCTACTTTCGATTAAGCTACTTTCTCAATACTCTCAACATAATTGTCGAGATAGTATGCTTTCTGTTCTCGGTAAAGCTGATAGCCTTCACGAATGCGGTAGTATTTGATATTTTCTTCTTGGTAGTTTTCATTACCTAAACGAGCCATAGTCACACGACATGCTTTTTGGAAAATACCAACATCGCAAATACCCAACATCTCTTTAAAGCATTTAATGTATTCATCTACGATAGGTTTAGCACTCTTACCTAATTCAGATACGAATACAAAAGACTTTTGACGACGTACTGCTTGTGGCCAAATACGAATAATTAAACCTTCCATGTCTTCTAGAGATTTCTTCATGTTAGATTTAATTTCATTAATCTTGATTTGGTCTGCTAAGTCATCAGACTCAATGTATTTATTGATAAGTTCTAGTAACACTTTGGAGACATAGACATTCTCTGTTAAGAAACAGTAGTCTTGCATACTGTCTTTCTCGCGTGTACCTACCAGGAATTTATCCATATTGGATTTCATGGTAGTACAGAGTTCTTCAATGTTTTTAGAACCGATGCGTTGAGTGATTTGCTCCTCAAACAAATCGGTCATCAACGAACCGGTTACAGTAGCATTCATTTTCTTATTGCCATGAGCATCGTAACCAAGAGTATTTTTACGATTCACTACTGTACCAGTACTCGCTTTACGTGCTTTAAGTTTAGCTTTACGCTTAGCGTCTTTATTTTTAGACATATTGATTTCCTTTATAAAAGATAAAAAATAAAAATACTATAGGTGGTTAATTCCACCTATAGTATCCTATACTAGATTACTTCTTCATGACAATTGGCAAAGTAGCCAGAACAATCTCTACAATCTTAGAAACTATTTCAGGGTCTACACCCTCTTTGCTGATTTTGTCAGCAATTTCTTGAAGTTCATTTTTAGATTGAGATTTAGATTGTTTAGGTTCTTTACCTTCCAGTTCACGAACCAGTCTCAAAGATTCTGGGTCGTTCATTGATTTGTAATTGTTCTCATCGATATTAACGAGTACCGTTACATCAATTTCTACTTGAATTTCTGGTGCTAAAGATTTAAGGTGACCGATTAAACTATCAACATATTTAACGATAGCGCCAATTGTTTCTTCTGAAAGTTCTTCCCATTGGTTTGGTAATACACCAAGTGTGGTTTCGATTCCTTTACTGGCGATATGAATTTGGCCAATGGTTTTACTTGCATCGAGTTTGAATGGGAATGGGCGCACCCCACTTACCCCATTTTCACTTTTACGAGAAGTATGTGACTGAATAAGGACGTTTTGCACCACATCGAATTTGAACAATGCTTTATCACCAAAGTTCTCTATCAGTACTTTCTTCACTGCTTTGGTGAAGAATTTAGAGAATTGGAACTTCTTGATGAAGATTTGATTTTGTTGGGTATTTTGAACGTTCATTTTAATTTCCTTTATATAAAGATTGGATAGAATAGTGAAAGGAACCGTCGTCCCTTTCACTATAATAGTATAGACCTGAAATATTTTATATTTCAGGCGACTTAGGTGTGTTACACACCGTAAGTTATTTAAAATTATTTTGAATTAGTTAGCCTTACGAATAATGTCTTGAGATTGACGGATACATTGGGTTAATGTATTAACAACAATACGACACTCCTCATTCTCTTGTACTACCTCTACATAAGCACGAACCAAATCACCATTGGTTTTAATCTCTTGGCGTTTAATAGGATCAGCACATACGTTTGGAATAGGACAATCGTAAGCCACATATTCTTTTACTTTAGTCGGTGTCGTACAAGCTACAACAGAAAGTAAAATAGGAAGAATTAAGTATTTCATTTTTTATTCCTTAGATTTTAAAGGGATAGATGGGATAGATGGAATACCATTTGCGATATTTCTAATATCTAAAGGCAATTCTTGAGATTCGTATTCTTTGTGTTTGTCTAAAGAATGCTCTAAGTCTTCTTTAACTTTATTGAAGTTATCATGACTTTGTTTAAATAATGCTAACTGATTATCAGCAGCAGTTTTATAAGCAGTCGCTAATTCAGTTTGTAGAGCCAATTCTCTTTTCAAATCACGTACTTCATCTTCTAACAACACAATCTTTTCTTTTCGAGTATCTAATGCTCGAGATTGATGTTGAATAATGACCAAAGAGATAACAATGACAGACATTAGAAAAATAAATAATCCAGGGATTATCCATCTTTTAACACTTTGTTTATAACCATTTAAATCAGAATAAAGCATATTTATTATATCCTTTCACCAAACCTCATGTAACGTACATCAGTAAATGTTAATGCTTGATTGGTTTCTGGCATACTTAAAGTATTAAACCAGTCAGAACCATCGTAGTAACTAGGTGAATTGATTTTAATAAATGGCATATATTCACCTTGAGACCACTCGGCATTATAATCATTAATGTATTTCTCATGTAGTAACATGAAGGTATTTGTTTTAATAAGAATAACGTCCATTTTATTTCCATGGACATCAGTAACTGTTTGAAACTTAAGATTACCAGAATTGATAAATGTATCGTATTGTTCGGGTTTTACTAAAGGGACAAAAGTAGCTTCTACTTCTAAATCTTCTTTAATAAGATACTTAGGTAATCTATTCTTAGAATACACTATAGTGACCGCTGTTTGACGAGCTAAGCCCTCTTTATTCAAAAGGGTATGACATACCCCAACACCATCTAAAATCGAAGCTAGAGCCAATACAGACTCATTAGAGAGCATTAACGATACATGGTCAATACAAATAAGGTCATCCCGAACAACAGAGTACATCTCTTTACTGGGGAGAATAATACTATCCATAATGTATTCCTTTATTTAAATAAGTACATTCAGTATAATATTATTCCTAAATTAAAATCTAAACCACACTCTTAAACAACACACCAAAATAACCAGCAATGAACATATGGCTATTATTAGATAGAGTATTCATGGTGAAGAAATCACTGTCTTGTGTATTATAAATGTTTTTCAATCCAGTATAGTTTCTAGGATTTGTCTCCTTAATATAAGATAAATATTCATTGGTTAGATGACCTGGATTAACTCTGATATTAAACCTACTATAAATCCATTCATTAAATTCTTTAAAAATAGTAGCAAAAAAGAAATCCTTAACCCACATATTTTCATTAGTAGTCGGTTGACCATTAAATGCTTCTAGTTTACAAACAATACCAGCATAGTCTCTAAATTCATTCGTATCGATATAAGGTTTATTTAAATGTTTTGTAAACTGGAGTTGAATATTAGTACCTACAGCTAAACCATTATTAATACCTGCTACATTTTTCATGGTAAATCTTTTACCAGGCTCTCTATTGGTTTCTTTTAAAAAACGGATAAAAACAGAACCAATATGTAATTGCAAGATAATAGATTTAAATCCATGATATTTACCATCATCGCAATAGAATACACGATAACCAATGATATCATCTTCACCAACAATAGCAGCACCACGTTTCCAGATATTATTTACCCAAAAACCATCTAAAGTATAATCGTATACCGATGTTTTAATAGCAGGGTCTTTAACAAAATTAACAACCTTAGTCGTAATCGCTGGGATATATTGTTCTTCAATATCGATGTCTTGAATTAAGAAAGGTTTATTATTAAATGGTTCAATATTGTTCTTAAGATTAAGCATTTTAATAAAGAACTCTTTTACGGATTCATTACCTGTAAAACGACCATCTAAAGAATAAGCTCTTTCAATCCTAAAACCACTATTGTCTTGATATTCATTAGAAGGAAAGTGCCAGTTAAAATTCCAACCACCGAAGAATGAACCAATCAATTGATTTTTAGCTTTAGGAAAGAAGTAACGAGATACGTAGATTTGTGTAGGGATACTGTTAATAGAAACCATTTCTCTAACATTAAATCCATATTGTTTACTTCCGTAGTAACAAGGGGAAGCTAGAGAAGGAAATACAGTCATAGAGCGGAAGTCTTCAGATACTTCTACACGAAAAGGAAACCTATCTTCTTGAGAAAACTTAGGATGTCTATTTATCTTTTCTGCTAACTTTTCATTCATTGCAGTACGATTACTAAAGTCTACTAATCCTTCTGTTCGCTCATCATGTTCTAATCTAAACGATGTATCACCTGGAAAACCAAGAGGAACACGATTATAGTTACTCTCAGCATAAGCATTTTTTTCACGTAAATGTGTAGGTGAGTTTGGTAAGATATGTAAATGTAATTCTGTATTATAACTTTTACCATTAATGGTCTTATCACGTGCTAGACAAGAATATCCTTCAATATCATTCTTAACAGTTTGTGGGATATTAGCTTGTTCTAAAAGATACATTAGATTATCTGTTTGTGATTTTTCTGGATCGACTAATATAGCCATTAAAATACTCCTTTTAAATCAAAAAAAAGAGAAGGATTACTTCTCTTTTTGTATTGTATTAGTTGCACTCTTCCGATGAAGGTGCTTTCATACAATAATCAGCAAGGTCTTCAATTTGACGCATCTTAGCGTCAGCTTTAGCTTCAGCTGTCATGCGAGCACCCATAGTGACATCGCTGTCACTAGGGGATACTACGTAGATTGTCAATGCCGCTACTGCGGCGATGAGAATGTGGCGAATTTTCAATTTCATTTTCTTTCCTTTCAATTTTGTTCAATTTCGGCCAGTTGTTGGGTGGAGAGTTCAACCATCTTGGCTATCTCTTTATCCTGCTCTTTGATAAGATTTTCAACTGCAATAATCTTATCAACTTCTTGGATTACACTCTCTACTTCCTGGATATGGAATTTAATGATTTCCATATCACATTCGAGTTGATGTTTCTCCACACCAATGTTTGTTACTTCTTCGTACACTTTGATAGTGTACTCTGAATCCATCAAACGATTGGCTTTCAAAGAAAGCTTTTGGTGTAAGGCTTTCTTTTCTTCCAATTGGGCTTTGAAGTTTTTCAAAGATTGCTCCATTTGGTCTTTCAAAGAATTCATTTTAATTTCAACTGTTTCCATAGTAGTCTCCTTAAGTTGTTGGAATTGTTTTGTGTAGATAGATTAGTAAGAATCTATTACGGTGCATTGAGGAACATAGCTGCACTAGGCTACTTAACCGTTACTTACTTAACGTTTGTTTTCCATCACTTAACAGTGTAGATACTGAAGCTAAATGTGGCTTCAGCGATTTCGCTGTCAGTGTATTCGTGACGGTCGGTGAGTCGTGGTAAACCACGAACACCCATTACGATTACACTATCACCACTGTTAACCACAACACGTGGTGGTGTAGCTGGAATTTCCACATGGATGGAGAATTTCTTCTCCATCGCTGAGATAGTGGCCACGTGAGATGGGTTCAAGCATGGGGTAACGCCTTGCTCGATGAGGGCTTTTACTTCATCGATTGTCAGGCTCTTGCGAGTAATCTCGCAGTCATCTTGGAACATTGAATCAGCAAGTGCGAATCCAAAGAATGTTGTTGACATAATACTCTTCCTTTCTATAAATGTAAAATAAGTTAATGAGAAGAAATAATTTTCTTCTCTTTTCACCTTGATAGTATGTATTTGAAAAAATCTAAAATACAAAATACAATTAGATGTTTTCAATAGCAGATTCAATATCGGTAATTTGTTTATTGATAACAAGTAACTGTGAATGTATTTTAGCTTTCAAACTACGTAATTCACTAATCTTTGCTTCAATGTTTTTATCAATCCCAAAATGTGGTCTAATAGCCGTTTGAACACATAACTCGGTATTTACTTCATCGTGGGTTTTCTTCAGTTTAGACTTAACTTTATTTAAAGAAGATAAGTCTTCTTTTAACATTTTCTTTTGTTGCTCTAAAAACGTTTGCATGGTCATTTCCATTTTAGTTTCCTTTATATAAAATATTAAAAATAGAGAAGGTGACTTCTCTTTCAATTTAATAGTATGTATTTATATTAAAATAAAATAAA
>CALHQV010000306.1 GCA_938038035.1 uncultured Gemella sp.
AGTGGTTTGTTGATAACTAAATTCGTTTTGTAAAAGCTATTTAGGTATCTAATAAACTTTGAAGGAGTGACTCAACAAAATTGATTTCTCCGAAATTACTATTTTTTAGTCAATCCCTTTCTAAATTTTGAAATTATTATATAAAAAAGATGACTAGCAAATTGCTAGCCATCTTTTTCTTTATAAACTATTATTTAGTTTTTTTCTTAGGTGCATGTAGACATAAGTCAACACAGTCAGTCATAGCTTCATATAAAGCTTCAGAGAATGTTGGGTGACCATGGATAATATCCATAACGTCATCAATTGTCATCTCTGTTTGAATTAAAGTAGACCCTTCGTTGATTAACTCAGCTGCAACTGGTCCTACAATATGGATACCTAAGATTTCTCTGTATTTAGTATCCATAATTACTTTAACGAATCCTTCACCTTGGTTAGATGCTAATGAACGTCCATTAGCTGCAAAGTTGAATTTACCAACTTTGATGTCATATTTTTCACGAGCTTGTTCTTCAGTTAAACCAACCATTGCGATTTCTGGGTGAGTGTAGATTGCTGCTGGAGTAGCTTTAAGATCAACTTTTTTGTGGTGACCCATTGCATTTTCAGCTGCAACTTCTCCCATCTTGAATGCTGCGTGTGCTAACATCTTAGTTCCGTTAATATCACCAGGAGCGTAAATACCTTCAACAGATGTTTCCATATATTCGTTAACTTTAACGCGACCACGTTCCATTTCGAATTGATCTGCTAATTCTCCAAGACATGTGTTGTCTGGAACACGTCCAATAGATAATAATACTTTATCTGCAACGATATCTTCTTTTCCTTCAACTTTAACTACTACTTCTTGACCTTTGTCAACGATTTCTAATAATTTAGTTGATGTAAGAACTTTAATACCTTGTTTTTTGAATTGTTTTTCTAAAGCTGCAGATGCATCTTTATCCATTCCAGCGATTAAACGATCAGCCATTTCAACGATAGTTACTTCAGATCCGAAAGTAGAGAATGCTTGTCCTAACTCTGATCCGATAACTCCACCACCGATAACAGCTAAACGAGCTGGTACTTCATTAATATCTAAGAATTCATCACTTGTAAGAACTTTATCACTATCCATTCCTGGAATATTAATTCTACTTACTTTTGATCCACCAGCTAAGATTACTCTGTCAGCATCAATTATTTCTTTTCCATCAACAGAAACTTTTTTATCAGCTGTTAATTGTCCAACACCGTTAAACACTTTAACACCGTAAGATTTAAGTAATCCTCCAATTCCTCCTGATAGAGTTTTAGAAATTTTATTCTTAACTGCTACAGTTTGCTCCATGTCAACTGAGAATGCATCATTTACAAGTTTAATACCACGGTCTTTTGCAGAACGGATGTGGTTGATAATTTCAGCATTGTGTAGGAATGTTTTTGTTGGAATACATCCACGGTTTAGACATGTTCCACCTAATTCACGGTTTTCTACCAATGCAACTTTACCACCTAGTTGAGCAGCTTTAATAGCTGATACATATCCAGCAGGTCCTCCACCAACAACTACTACGTCATATTCTCCACGACGTTCACGTTTAGGTGCTACTTCTCCTGCTTTAGTTTCAGGTACTTTAACATCTGCTGCAACTTCTTTAACGATTTCTTGAGCTGCTGCAGTAGCGCTGTCTCCTCCAGGAACTGCTTCTCCAGGTTGTCCAATCCATGCAATAGTTTGAACTACTGGTACAACTGATCCAGCTGGGTGTAAGATTTTTAATAAAGTTCCGCTTGCTTCAGCTTCAACTTCCATGTTTACTTTATCTGTTACGATTTCAAGTAGGACTTCACCTTCTTTTACTTCGTCACCTTCTTGCTTAAACCATTGTACGATTTCGCCTTCTTCCATTTCACTTCCGGCTTTTGGCATTATAACTTCAACTGCCATGTTTTAATCACTCCTTATACACTTTATCTTGTTTTATATATATATTATATCATAATTAGATTAGTAATGATAGTGGATTTTCAATAGCTTCTTTCAGAGTCTTCATGAATTTAGCTCCTTCTAATCCGTCAACAACACGGTGGTCCGCTGTTAATGTTAATGTCATGATAGGTCTTACAGTAACCTCTCCATTAAATACTACTGGTTTTGGTACAGTAGCACTTACACCTAAAATAGCTGTATTTGGTTGGTTAATGATTGGTACGAAGCTCTTAACTCCATACATACCTAAGTTACTAATTGTAAATGTAGAATCTGCCATTTCATCTGGTTTTAATTTACCAGCAAGAGCTTTTGTTGTAATTTCTTTAGAAGCTACTACAAGCTCTTTAAGGCTCATCTTATCTGCGCCTTTAATTACAGGTACTACTAATCCACTATCCATACCAACAGCGATTGATAAGTTTACATAGTGGTGTAAATACATTTCTTTTTCATCACCAGATAATGAAGCATTTACATATGGGTGTTTCATTAATGATTTAATTACTGCTAATGAAATGAAGTCAGTAACTGTTGCTTTTTTACCTGTTTCTTCGATAATTGCATCAACAACTTTTTTACGTAAAGCTAATAATTCAGTCATATCAACTTCAACATTTACAACGAATGTTGGTGCACTGAAGTAAGATTCACTCATACGTTTAGAAATAACTTTACGCATTGGTGACATTGGTACAGTTTCAACAACACCCCATTGATTTTCATTAGGTGCTTTAGCAGATTTAGCGCTTGCTGGTGCAGCAACTTCAGCAGTTGCAGCAGCTGTACTTGCACTTCCGTTAAGAGCAGAAAGTACATCTGCTTTCATAATTTTACCTTTTGGTCCAGTTCCAACGATACCGTCGGTATTAATTCCTTCAACTTCTGCAATACGTGCAGCAAGTGGAGATATTTTTGCTTTTGCATTTAGTTTATAATCAACTACATCTTCTTTATGAACACGACCTTTAGCTCCAGTACCTTTTACTTGAGATAAGTCGATTCCGTTTTCACGAGCGAACGCTCTAGCCGCTGGTGTAGCACGAAGCCCAGAGTTGTCAAATACTACTACTTCTTGAGCAGGCGCTGCTTCAACTTTAGCTTCAACAACAGTTTCTTCTACTGGTGCCGCTGAAGTCGCAGGTGCTGCTCCAGCTCCAGGTACAGCCTCTCCAGCTTGTCCAATCCATGCGATAGTTTGAACTACTGGCACAACTGATCCAGCTGGGTGTACGATTTTTAATAAAGTTCCGCTTGCTTCAGCTTCAACTTCCATATTTACTTTGTCTGTTACGATTTCAAGTAAAATTTCACCTTCTTTTACTTCGTCACCTTCTTGCTTAAACCATTGTACGATTTCGCCTTCTTCCATTTCACTACCGGCTTTTGGCATTATTACCTCTACTGCCATATTCTATTCACATCCTTCACTAACTAAATTTTTATTTTTTATTTACAGCTTTTCTAATAGTTTCTTTGATGTCTTCTACATCAGGTACAACTAATTTTTCTAAGTTTTTAGCTGATGGAATGTGTGTGTCAGCACCAGCAACACGGTAAATTGGGCTGTCTAAGAAATCAAATGCATCACTTTCTGCGATACGTGCAGCAATTTCTCCTCCGAATCCACCAGTTTTGAATGAGTCGTGACAAATCACTAGTTTTCCTGTTTTCTTAACTGATTCTACAATTAATTCTGTGTCTAATGGCACTAAAGTAATTGGGTCAAGTACTTCTACTGAAATTCCTTCTTCTTTAAGTTCTTCAGCAGCTTTTAAGCTACGCTCTAATAATCTTCCCCAAGATACTAATGTTACATCAGTACCTTCAACTTTAATATCACCTTTACCGATTACACCAATTTTACCTACTTCAACTTCACCTTTACGTCCGAATAACGCTTTTGGTTCAATGTAGATAACTGGGTTGTTATCTCTAATCGCAGCTCTTAAGATTGAATAAACATCTCCAGCTGTTCCTGGTGCTACAACTTTAAGACCTGGAATGTGACAGAACCATGCTTCTAGAGCTTTACAGTGTTGAGCTGCAGCCCCTGTTCCTGAACCAGATGCACAACGGTATGTAACAGGTACTTGTACTTCTCCACCTAACATATAACGCATTGGTGCAGCTTGGTTAACGATAGCATCCATACCGATTGTTACGAAGTCCATGAATGTTACGTCAACGATTGGGCGCATACCAACAGAGGCAGCCCCTGCAGCAGCACCACAGATTGCAGCTTCACTGATTGGTGTATCGATAACACGTTCAGGTCCAAATTCTTCTAACATACCAACTGTAGTACCGAAGTCTCCTCCGAAGATACCAACATCTTCACCCATTAAAAATACATTTTCATCTTCACGCATTTCGTGAGTCATAGCTTCTTTTATGGCTTCACGAACTGTCATAATTTTTGTTTCTTTAGTCATAACTATTAATCTCCTATTATATAAAATATTACTTTAAAATTATTTTAACTTAAAATATTAGTCAGCGTAGTTATCTTGGAACGCTATTGCACCATCAGCAAATGGTGATTCTTTCGCAAATTCTACAGCATCATCGATAGTTGCTTTTGATCTATCTTCGATTTCTTTTAATTCTTCTTCTGTAGCAATTCCGTTTTCTAATAAGTAGTTTTTATATTTTACGTTAGGATCTTTAAGCTTCCACTCAGCTACTTCTTCACGACTACGGTATTTACCTGCATCTGATGCAGAGTGTCCAAACCATCTGTAAGATACTGCTTCTACTAAAACAGGTCCTTTTCCACTTCTAGCGTGTTCGATAGCTTCTTGCATTGCATCATATACTGCTAATACATCGTTTCCGTCTGGAACATGAATACCTTTGATTCTGTATGAAGCTGCACGTTCAGTAATTTCTTTAACGCGCATACATCTTTCTTGAGCCATTGAGATACCATATTTATTGTTAATTACGTAGAAAATAAGTGGTAAATCCCAGTTAGATGCCATGTTTAAACATTCGTGGAAACTTCCTTCGTTAGTAGCTCCGTCACCCATACAACAAATAACAACGTTACCTGTTTTTTTCATTTTTTGAGCTAGAGCAGCACCAGTACTTAGACCGTGTCCTCCACCAACGATACCATTACATCCCATGTTTCCTTGTTCAAGGTCATAAATGTGCATACTTCCTCCACGACCTTTACACTGACCTGTTTCTTTACCTAGGATTTCAGCCATCATACGATCAATTTCAATTCCTTTTGCAATTGTTTGACCGTGCCCACGGTGATTAGAAAACATTAAGTCTTCTTTTCTTAATGGATAGATAGCACCAACGTTTGCTGCTTCTTCTCCTACTGAATAGTGAGTCATACCGTGAACTAAACCACGAGAGTATAATTTACTCAACTCCATATCAAAATCTCTAATAAGCTGCATTAGTTCGTACATTTCTAAATGCTCTTGTTTAGTTAAATCTTTTGATGTTTTTACCATAATAACCTCCAAAGTTTGTATATATATTAAATGTATATAAATTATTTATTAATCATATATTACACTATTAATATACTATTTTTCACGAAAAATGTCAAATCTATAATCACAATAAAATAATAATATTTATCTCGGTAATATTATTCGCTTCACATACCAACATAAACTTAAACTGTATTAGTACAGTTTAAAAGAAAGCATTTTCCTTTATATGTCATATACATT
>CALHQV010000307.1 GCA_938038035.1 uncultured Gemella sp.
ACAAATGATAATGCTATTTTCTTAAAATCCATAATCTTTTACTGTTTAAAAATTATACATTAATATCGGCATACTTGCTAATGTAGAAATTAGACTGATTCTAAGGGCCCCGTGAAATTTATTCTTAGCTTTTTTAATATAACTTTCAGACATCAGTAGACAAAATGTAATTAAAAATGATAATTGGAAACCGATATTAAAAATAAATAATGGGTTATACATTATTAGTATTAGAAAAGTAAGAAACAAACTGCCAAGCTTATCTATATTTTTTCTTCTAAGCAAGATATAAAATATAATCATAAATCCTGCCCTAAGAACAGAGGCGCTAGCTCCGCTAAGCAACATATACAATGGAACTATAGTCAAGATAATTTTCTCAATATATTCAACACTTACTCTAAATTTTAATAAGATAAAGTAAATTAGAGAGATTAGTACACCTATGTGTAATCCTGAAATAGCTAATAGATGACTTGTTCCTAAATTTTTAAATGAATTTATGTCATCTTTTAATAAATATCCTTTATCTCCAAAAATTAAAGCTTGAAAATAACCACTTTTATCAAAGGTTAGTTCTCTATTAATTTTCAAACTTAATTTATTTCTAAGTGTTAAAAATTTAAAATAGACAGAATCTATATTTTTAACATCATGAATTTCATTAATAGTTACCCTTTTAAAGATTCCCCTATTCTCATTATACTTTTTATAATCAAATGAATAAAAATTAGTCTTTTCTGGAGTATCTTCTATATTAGCATTTACTAATATTTTTCCACCCCAAAATTTTTCTTTAAAAAATTTCTTTTCTTCTTCACTCTTAACTAAATAACTCACTAGCACCTTCTCATCTGAAAGATAGCCAATAGAAGACACATAGGCTCCATTAACATCAAACCTATCCGAAACTACCAGTTCTAAATTTTTATTTTCAACATTACCTAGATACGTAATGTTATTCTTTTGTTCATATGCTCCCCGAATAAAAAAAGCTAAGAAGACTATTACAGAAATAATAGTTTTCCTAGCATTAAGATTTTTATTTTTCCAAGTTATCAGTAGAAAAATAACAATACATAGCATAGATACTATTACATTATAATTTAATAATATCGCCCCTAATGCTAGTAAAGAAAATTGTAAGTATATCATTACTATTTATTTAGTAACCTTTCTACCACATTATTTACGTCGTAATCTACCTTTCTTACGACAACCCCTGATTTTTCTAATAACTCTCGAGCATATTCATTATTTCTATAATCATTTGCATAGCAAATTTCTTTTATTCCTGCCTGAATTATAGATTTTGTACAATTCAAACATGGAAAATGTGTAACATAAATAGTTGCACCTTCAGTTCCAACACCGAACTTAGAACATTGTAAAATTGCATTTATTTCAGCATGAATAGTTCTTACACAGTGCCCTTCTACTACTTTACAACCAACATCTATACAATGTTCATCACCTTTAATTGAACCATTATAACCACCTGAAACTATTCTCTTATCTTTAACTATCGTCGCTCCAACAGATAACCTACTGCAAGTCGATCTAAGTGATAATAGGTGGCTTTGAGCCATAAAGTACTCATCCCAACTAATTCTCTGCATAACTATACCTCTATTTTATCTTTAATTTTCTCAAAAGTAGCTTTTCCTATTCCGTGTACTTTTGTAATATCTTCTTTCTTTTTAAAATCCCCATTTTTTTCTCTATATGAAATAATTGCCTCAGCCTTCGTTTTTCCAACTCCTGAAATTTTCATAAGTTGTTCTTTATTAGCAGTATTAATATTAATCACATCTCCATTAGTTGAACTTGTACTGCCATCAGATATTTGTTTCGGCTTTTCTCCATGTTTAAGAACGTAGATTACCATCTGATCCTTTACTTTTTGACTCAAATTTAAAGTAGAAGTATCAGCATCATCCAAAAGTCCACCGGCTTCTTCTATTAAATCTTTTACCCTTTTATCTTTTGTCGTTTCAAATACCCCAGGATGTTTTACTGCGCCTTTTACATCAACAAAAATCTTTTCATCGTGTTTATCTTCAGCTTTTTCATCCTTATTTATTGCCTCGTTGCCATTGGCATTAGAAAAACTAACACCACTATAATCTTCTGTCTTACTCTGATTATAATAAAACAAACCACCGATTATCAGAACAAGACTGCATACAAACGCCAAAATAATAGATTTAACATTTTGTCTAAAAAATAATATGACATCTTCCTTCTTAATATTCATATGTCTCTCCCCCTAGTACTAATATTATATCATTAAATTTATTATATTAGTACTGAAAACCTAATTATAATATATTATTTATAATTCATGAATTTTATGTTATACTGATAAAAAATCACAAAATTCAATCGAATAATTAATTTTTTAAAACAAGGAGAAACATTATGGCTAATGAAATGAATTTATTAAACTGGACATTCTTCAGAGAAGTTGCTATCCCTCAAGATATAGTGAACTTATTAATAAATGAAGAACAACCTGTTGCAGCTTTCGCAACAATAAGAGATGTTGCTGTGTTTACTGACAAAAGACTTATAGTAAAAGATGCACAAGGAATTACAGGGAAAAAAGTAGAAATCTATTCACTACCGTACTCTTCAATACTAATGTGGTCAACTGAAAATGCGGGTAAAATCTTTGACTTGAATGCTGAAGTAGAACTTTGGACTAAAGTTGGTAAAATAAAAATCAATCTAAAAAAGGATATTGATATTCGTAGATTTGATACATTACTAGCTCAATATATACTGTAGCCTCACAATATAGAATAAAAGAACTAAAAATCCTAAAAATTAGAGTTTTCCTCTAACTTTTAGGATTTTATTTTATTTTATAGTTGAAGTTTTTCTCCGTCTTTATATACTTCGTCGATAATTGCTCCACCTAGACAAACATCTCCATCGTAAAAAACAACCGCTTGTCCTGGCGTAACAGCACGTACTGGTTCTTTATAGACAACTTTTACTTTGTTATCTTCTAATACTTCTACTTCTACTTCAGTATCTGGTTGACGATATCTAAATTTTGCAGTACATGTAAATTTATTAGGTTGTGGATTTTTCGTTGTAAATGATAGTGAGCTAGCTAGTAAACTATCTGAATAAAGTTTTTCATTGTGGAATCCTTGACAAACATATAGTATATTATTTTCAAGGTCTTTACCACATGCAAACCATGCTTCACCTTCAGTATCTTTAGTTCCACCGATACCTAATCCGTGACGTTGACCAATTGTATAATGCATTAAACCAATGTGTTCTCCACGAACATTACCATCTAAATCAACCATCTTACCACTTTGAGCTGGTAAGTATTGAGATAAGAATTCTCTAAAGTTCTTCTCACCGATGAAACAAATACCTGTTGAGTCTTTTTTCTTTGCTGTAGCAAGACCCGCTTCTTCTGCGATCTTACGAACATCTTTTTTCTCAAGTTCTCCAACTGGGAATAGGATATTTTTAATTTGATGTTGTTTTAATTGTGATAAGAAGTAAGTTTGATCTTTATTATTATCAACTCCACGTAACATTAAACGTTCTCCATCAACATCTTTAACTCTTGCATAATGCCCTGTTGCTACATAATCCGCACCTAAATCTTCAGCATATTCTAAGAAAACTTTAAATTTAATTTCTTTATTACACATAATATCTGGGTTAGGTGTACGACCTTTTTTGTATTCATCTAAGAAGTAAGTAAATACTTTATCCCAGTATTCTTTTTCAAAGTTTATAGAGTAATATGGAATATCTAATTGTTCACAAACTTTAATTACATCTTCGTAATCTTTTTCCGCAAGACAAACTCCTCTGTCATCTTTTTCTTCCCAGTTTTTCATGAAAACTCCGATAACATCATATCCTTGTTGTTTTAGAAGATATGCTGTTACTGATGAATCAACTCCACCACTCATTCCAACTACTACTTTTTTGTTGCTATTCATTATTAATTCCTTTCTTTAATTCTTTGCTCTAAAGTTACAATCTTTTCTACAACTTCATCAATTAATTCTTTGCTTGTATCAAAGCCAACACTCATTCTTACAGAATGTGCAGCACGTTCAATATTATACATCTCTGTTATTATACGACTTCCTTTAATATTTCCTGAACTACAAGCAGATCCACCAGAAATATAAATATCACGAGCATCTAGATACGTAATAAGACGTTGTTCTTCAATATTTTTAAAATAAATATTCAATATATTCGGCAATGAATTCTCTATAGATCCGTTTACTTCAAATTCAACTCCATTCTTCTTAAGTTCAGCTATAAAGTAATTTTTTAATTCTCTAAGGGTTGGGATTGAATTTAACGTCTCTGATAAACAGTCATTAAGAACTAGTATCCCTAATAAATCAGTCGTCCCAGAACGAAGACCATTTTCCTGACCTCCACCTAAAAGTAGTGGTTCAACATCTCCATCTTTTGCGTATAAAAATCCAAAATTATTAAGTGAACCCAATTTATGAGCAGATGCTGAAGCAAAATCTAATCCTAATTCTTTCACATCAATTTCTACTTTACCTAAAGCTTGAACAATATCACTATGCAATAGTATATTTTTATCCGAAATAAGTTCTGAGATTTCTTTTATAGGATTTAGTACTCCTGTTTCATTATTCGCTAGCATAATTGAAATTAATACCGTCTTAGAATTAATCTTCTCTTTTAATTCATCTAGAGATATAGCTCCACTTTCATCTACTGATAATTCATGAACCTTAAATCCAAATCTTTCAAGTCTCTTAGCACTAGCTTTAACAGATGGATGTTCTATAGATGAAATTATTATTTCTCCTGATTCAAATCTAGTTAGTACATGATTAAATACTGTATTATTACCTTCAGTTCCACCCGAATTAAAAATTATTTCATTACTATTTGCATTTAGAGTATTAGCTATTTTTTCGCGTCTTTCACGAACTATCCTATTATTTTTCTTTCCTAGAGTATGGCCACTACTTGGATTAGCATAGATTTCTTTTAGTATATTCATATTCTTTTCTATAATATCAAAATGTTTTCTTGATGTTGCTGCATAATCTAAATAAATATTCGCCATATTATCGCCTCCTAATATTAATCATATTATATTTTAACATAAATAATGGTCAAATAAAATCAATACCACTTTATGATATATAAATATATTGGATATAAAATTATTAATCCCTTTCTTATCTTTACAGAAAGGGACTAATATTAATTTTATTTAGTTTTTTCTCCTAGTTTAATTATAGCTATTATTAATATTGCCAATACTCCTGAAACATATAAAAATATATTTTGTTCCTCTAAAATAGGAGCATTAACGACTCTTGGTTGAGTGTATACTAAATAACAAAATGTCATTGGATAAAATAGAAGTTTTACAGATCTTGTAGCACTAACTTTCTTTAATACTCTAACACTACTTACAATCAGAACAGTCACCAGAATATATATCCAATCAATTGGTAGTTTTCCGAAATAGTAAGCAGGAATGATACATATAAAACTCATGAAAGCTATTATTTTAAAGATTATTGTGTATACTTTATACATAAATTCCACAGAATTTTTTAATTTGAATAAACCATTAACCTTTATTAAAATACCAGTATAGATTGCTATAGTAAGCTTAATTTCATTACTAATATTGTAGTTAAATCCTTGTGTAATGAATGTAGTAATATTCATATACACGTACATTATTATAATCGGAATATATGTCCAAACATACGCTAGGAATTTGCTATTTTCAAAATATGGTACTTCCCATTGCCAGATGTGCTGTCTATCAATTATTTCAAGAATAAGGGCATTTAAAAATGTTCCTGCTATTAAATTAAAAAGAACATCTTCAAAATTTCCACGTGCTAACATTAACATTATAAAATTAACAATTACAAATAGTCCAACTCCCAAGAAACCTGCAAAATATATCACCAACGCTGCTGGTGTGTTTTTAGAAGCACTCTGTTCGTATTTATTAAGATATTCCGTATTTTCTACTAC
>CALHQV010000308.1 GCA_938038035.1 uncultured Gemella sp.
CTCATTCGGGTAAACGTGACCCACGAAATGGGAAAATGATTGATGGTAAGGAAGAGAGTAGGTTTAGAGGAATTAGATTTACACCATTAGAGAATATACAAAATGGTAAAGTTGTTAGTAATGCGGATACTAATTTGATATATTATAATTCTGATAGTTTTTGGATTAAAACGCAAGTTACAGGGGAAAAATTTAGACATGATAGAGTTAATACGTACTATCTAGTAAAAAAAGTAACTCTTTCAGGGAAGCCATTCAAAGATTTGTCTATAATTGTATCATCAGGTAGCGGGGATCGTCGAGCGTCTACAATGATAGATAATATTAATAATCCAAATGTTCAAGCAGGTATTCTTGGGACTATAGGGTCGAATGGGATTATAACTCCTGGCAATTATCAAGTTGTTTTAACTGTTAACGATACTGTTTCTCCCGCTAATAATTATAATATTATTTATAATGTTACAATAAAACCCCAAAGTGAACGTAATACTGTTAGAGATTTAACTCCTACTTACGTTGATGATGTCCGTCATTTAACGGAAACTGAAAAGAATGCTTTAATAGAAAAATTTAAAACAGAGCATCCAAATGTTGTTAATCGTGCGAATCATATCGACTTCGATCATGCTGAAGTTTCAGCTGATGGTGCAACAATGACAATCCACTTTAAAGATGGGTTTTCACCTAAAACAATCCAAACAAATGCACAGAATGATGCAATAGCCAAATATCAAAATCTTACGGCTTTATACGGAGATCCACATGATTTCTACAAAAATCCAAGAAATCTTGTGAAATCAAAAACAGGAAATGAACTTCCATCTACCGTTGATGTGCAATGGAAAACACCGTTTAATCTACAACAACCGGGAACTAGAAATGCTGTTGTTACAGTAACTTATCAAAATGGAACAGTTAAAGATGTATCGACACCATATACAGTACTAGATTTTGTAGGAAAACAAGACAAACGTATTAATCAACATCAGAGTGGTGAACTAGGTGATGCTAGAAGTTATATTACTTTATCAAATGGAACTGCGCCTGCGACTGATTTAACGATTCGTTGGAAAGGTGGTTCATCGACTGTAGATACTTCCACTGCAGGTGTGCAACATAAAGAAATTGAAATTCTTCGCGGTAATCATTTGATGAAAACTGTGACTATACCAGTAGAAATAGTGGACAATATTAATCCAACTATTACAGCGCCAGATTCAGTATTATTAACAAGATTAGAAGGATTGCCAAGTGAGATAAATATTTCTGCACAGGATAATAATAAAGGAGTAGGGCTTAAAGATGGAAATCCTATAACGGTTGAAAATCTTCCAAATCCATTATTTTATAACCCTAAAACATCGAAAATAGAGATTAATGGAGTTATACCTAACAACTTCCAAAATGGTAAATCTAGTATTCAAGTAACTGTTAAAGCAGTGGATAGAAAAGGGAATACTGCGACTAAAAATATTACTTTTAATATTCAATCTCAAACGCAAAAATACACTGCAGTTGCTAATCCTAAAATACAAGAAGTAAGTCATGCTCAAACACCTGATCCAGGTACAAGTATAAGTACAACAGGTTTACCAGCCAATACTCAGTATAAATGGGAAAGAAAACCTGATACAAATACTCCTGGGAATAAAGAGGGAGTAGTGAAGGTTACTTATCCAGATGGCTCAACAGATACTGTAAATGTAACTGTAAAGGTGCGTAAGTTAAGTGATGAACATGAACCAACAGCTACTAAAATAGTTAAAAATCAGAATGATTCAGTATCTAACAATGATTTAAAAGCAGCTGTAACAATCAATAACAATGGTAATAGTAAAGTGAGATCTGTTACCTCTGTTGGAAATATCAGTACTACGAATGCAGGGATACAAACTATAAATGCGACTGTAACATATATTGATGGTACGACAGACTTTGTATCAATTCCACTGGAAGTAAAAGACATTACGGCACCAACGATTCAAACACCGACAGACAGACAAAATTGGGATTTAATTGCGTTAGACAGAACATTACCATCAATAAAATTAGCATCTGAAGATAATACTGGTGGAACTGGAATTAAATCAACAACAGTAACTGGATTACCAGATTTCTTAGTTTATGATAATGCAACTAAGACAATCAAGTTTAAAAATGGTGTTCAAGAGGTAACGAAACTACCTGATGGACAAGATAGTAAAACGTATAATGTTAATATCCAAGTAACAGATAATTCGAATAATTCTAGTCGAAGACAAGTAACAATTACTGTTAAGTCAATGACTACGAAATATACTGCAACAGCTAATCCACAAAAACAAACTGTAAGTTATGGTCAAACGCCGAACACAGAAACAAGTATTAATAAAAATGGATTACCTACAGGGACAAAGTATACTTGGAGAACAATTCCTAACACAACTACTGGTCCTGGTGAAAAGACTGGGGTAGTAATTGTGACATATCCAGATGGATCTACAGATTTGGTTGATGTAACTGTGGATGTGCGCAAACTAAGTGACGAATATGAACCAACAGGTACTAAAATAGTCAAAAATCAAAATGCTACTGTAACAAATGATGATTTGAAAGCAGCAGTGACAATTAGTAACAATGGTAATAGTAAAGTGAAATCTGTTACTCCTGTTGGAAATATCAGTACTACAAATGCAGGTACACAAACTATAAATGCGACTGTAACATACCTTGATGGTACGACAGATAAGGTGACAATTCCACTTGAAGTAAAAGATGTCATAGCTCCGACAATCCAAACACCAACAGAAGGACAACTATGGGAAATAACATCGTTAGATAAAACATTACCTCCGATTAGAGTTGAAACTTCTGATAATTCTGGAGGAAGCGGAGTAAAAAGTATCGTTCCAATTAATTTACCAAGTTTCTTGAAATTTGACAAAGCAACAAATAGTATTGTTTTCCAAGATGGAGTTAGAGAGGTTCCAAAATTATCTGGAATTAATCGTACTACAAAAACTGTAACATTACGAGTGGAAGATAATGCTGGAAATAGTAGTGAAAGAACATTTCAAATAAGACAAATATCTATGGCTGAAAAATATGATTCACAAGCGAATACAACTATTCAAGAAGTTAGTCATGGAGAAACACCTAATCCGAAAACAAGTGTAAATACAGTGGGATTACCAGATGGTGTACAATACACATGGAAATCAACACCAGATACGAATAAACCTGGAGATAAAACAGGAGTAGTGACAGTTACTTATCCAGATGATTCTATGGACGAAGTAACTGTGACTGTAAAAGTTCGTAAGTTAAGTGATGAATATGAACCAACAGGTGATAAAATAGTCAAAAATCAAAATGACTTAGTATCAAATGATGAACTAAAAGCAGCAGTGACAATTAGTAACAATGGTGCTAGTAAGGTGAAGTCTGTAACGCCTGTAAATGAAATTAGTACTACAGAATTTGGTGATAAAACAATTAATGCAACTGTAACGTATCTTGATGATACAACAGATATGGTAACAATCCCTCTTGAAGTCAAAGATGTGACTCCACCTACTATTCAAGCTCCAATAGAAAATACAAACTGGGAAATGACGGCATTAGATAAAACTTTACCAAATATGGAGGTAAGGGCAGAAGACAATGCGAATGGAAGTGGAGTAAAAACAGTAAGTGTAGAAGGACTTCCGGATTACTTAGAATATGATAGTGCAACTAATTCAATTAAATTCAAAGCAGGAAAACAAGAAGTAGAAAAACTACTAGAAAATACTCCAAGTAAAGAATTTAATTTGAACATTCGTGTGGAAGACAATGCAGGAAATGTTAGTAAAAGAGCTGCAAAAATTACAGTATCTTCAATAAGCACAAAGACTAATCCGCAATCAAAAAATCAAACGGTAAACTACGGACAAGTACCAAATCCAGAAGATAGTGTAAATAAACAAGGATTACCAGATGGAACAACGATGACATGGAAAACACCGCCGGTAGTTAACACACCAGGTACAACAACTGGAGAAGTAGAAATCACTTATCCGGATGGTTCAAAAGATATAATTACAGTAAATGTAACTGTTAAAAAAGTAAGCGAAGAATTTACAGCGACTGGAACGCAAATTGAAGTAAATCAAAGTGAAGAAGTAACATCTGAAATGTTAAAAGGAGCAGTTAATGCGACTAACGTACAAGGTGAGAACGGTAATGCGAAAATCACAAAAGTAGAATCAAAAGCAGCGATTAATACAGCAACATATGGAAATCAAACAATTCAAGCAAAAGTAACATATATAGATGGTTCAGAACAAGATGTTACGATTCAATTGAAAGTTAAAGACGTAACAAAACCAACAATCCAAGCACCAACAAACGGACAAAATTGGGACTTAATTGCAGTAGAAGGACAAGACCCAAATATCGCAGTAACAAGCGAGGATAACACTGGAGGAAGTGGCGTCAAATCAACAACGGTAACAGGCTTACCAAACTTCCTAGAATACAATGAATCAACTAAAAAGATTCAATTTAAAGCAGGAGTAACTCAAGTACCAAGTTTACCAGAAGGAACAGATATACAACCGCATAATATAACGATAGAAGTAGAAGATAACGCAGGGAATGAAACAACAACAAATGTTACAATTACCGTAAAATCGATGACTACGAAATATGAAGCAACAGCAAATTCACAAAAACAAACAGTAAGTTATGGAGCAACACCAGATGCAGGAACAAGTGTAGACAAAACTAACTTACCTGAAGGAACAACATACACATGGACAACAGTTCCAAGTACGACAGAAGGTCCTGGAGATAAAGCAGGAGTAGTAACTGTTACATATCCTGACGGAAGTAAAGATGTTGTTAATGTCATGGTAACTGTGAAAGAATTAAGCTCAGAATATGATGTAGTTGGATCGTTAATTGAAGTAAATCAAAACACACCAGTAACAAACGATGAATTAAAAGCAAAAGTAACGGCTACATCAAAAGTAGGAAATATTGATGAAACTGATAAGATTTCAACAGTAGTACCTAAATCACCAATCAGTACAGCTAACTATGGAGATCAAACTATTAGTACGACAGTAACATTCAAAGACGGAACAACAAAAGATGTCACAATTCCATTGAAAGTTAAAGACGTAACGAAACCAACAATCCAAGCACCAACAAACGGACAAAATTGGGACTTAATCGCAGTAGAAGGACAAGATCCAAATATAACCGTAACAAGCGAGGATAACACAGGAGGAAGTGGCATCAAATCAACAACGGTAACAGGATTACCGAGCTTCTTAGCATATGATGAAGCAACTAAGACAATTAAGTTTAAAACTGGAGTAACTCAAGTACCGAGCTTACCAGAAGGAACAGATGTACAACCGCATAATATAACAATCGAAGTAGAAGATAACGCAGGAAACAAAACAAGTACGCAAGTAACAATCACTGTGAAATCAATGACTACAAAATATGAAGTAACTCCAAATGAACAAAAACAAACAGTAAGTTATGGAGAAGAATTAGATGCGGGAGCGAGTATTAATAAATCTGGGTTACCTGTAGGAACAACTTATACATGGGAAACAAAACCAAGTACGACCGAAGGACCTGGGGATAAAGCAGGAGTAGTAACTGTTACATATCCAGATGGCTCAAAAGATACGGTAAATGTTACTGTAAGTGTACGTGGGTTAGCTGATGAATATGAACCAACAGTTACAAAAATTGTTAAAAATCAAAATGATACTGTATCGAATGAAGATTTAAAATCTGCTGTAACAATAAGTAATAATGGGAATATTAAGGTTAAAACTGTTACTACAGTTGGTACAATTAGTACTACTGAGGTAGGAGGAAAAGAAATTACTGCAACTGTAACGTATCTTGATGATACAACAGATACAGTAACAATTCCACTTGAAGTAAAAGATGTCACAGCTCCGACAATTCAGACGCCAACTAATGGACAGAATTGGGACTTAATCGCAGTAGAAGGACAAGATCCAAATATAGCCGTAACAAGCGAGGATAATGTCGGAGGAAGTGGAGTTAAATCAACGACGGTAACAGGATTACCAGACTTCCTAGAATACAATGAATCAACTAAAAAGATTCAATTCAAAGCAGGAGCAACATCAGTACCGAGCTTACCAGAAGGAACAGATGAGGAAAGACACAATATTACAATTACGGTAGTAGATAATGCAGGGAATGAAGCGACAACAAACATAACAATCACTGTGAAATCAATGACTACGAAATACGAAGCAACAGCAACCCCAGAAAAACAAACAGTAAGTTACGGAGAAACTCCAGATGCCGGAGCAAGTGTAAACAAAACTAACTTACCAGAAGGAACTAGTTACGTTTGGAAAACAAAACCAGAAACAACAATACCTGGAGAAAAAGATGGAGTTGTAGAAGTAAAGTATAAAGATGGTTCAAAAGATACAGTAAATGTAAAAGTAACTGTAAAAGAGCTAAGCTCAGAATACGACGTAGTTGGATCGTTAATTGAAGTAAATCAAAATACTCCAGTAACAAACGATGATTTAAAAGCCAAAGTAATAGCGGAATCGAAAGTAGGAAATGTAGACGGAACAGACAAAATCGCAAAAGTAGAACCAAAAGTAGAGATTAGCACGGCTAACTATGGAGACCAGAATATTACTGCGACAGTAACCTTCAAAGATGGAACAACAAAAGATGTCACAATTCCGTTAAAAGTCAAAGACGTAACGAAACCAACAATCCAAGGACCAACAAACGGACAAAATTGGGACTTAATCGCAGTAGAAGGACAAGATCCAAATATAGCCGTAATAAGTGAAGATAACACTGGAGGAAGTGGAGTCAAGACAACAACGGTAACAGGATTACCAGACTTCCTAGAATATAATGAATCAACTAAAAAGATTCAATTCAAAGAAGGAGTAACATCAGTACCAAGCTTACCAGAAGGAACAGATGTAGAGCCGCATAATGTATCGATAACAGTAGTAGATAACGCAGGGAATGAAGCGACAACAAATGTTACAATTACCGTGAAATCGATGACTACAAAATATGAAGCAACTGCAGACTTACAAAAACAAACAGTAAGTTATGGTGACACACCAGATGCAGAAGCGAGTATTGATAAGTCTGGTTTACCAGAAGGGACTAAGTACAAATGGACAACAACTCCAGATACAAATACACCTGGAGAAAAAGACGGAGTTGTAGAAGTAACGTATAAAGATGGTTCAAAAGATACAGTAAAAGTAAAAGTAACTGTAAAAGAGCTAAGCTCAGAATACGACATAGTTGGATCGCTAATTGAAGTAAATCAAAATGATCCAGTATCGAACGATGACTTAAAAGCCAAAGTAACAGCGACATCAAAAGTAGGAAATATTAATGGAACTGACAAGATTTCAAAAGTAGAACCTAAAGCACAAGTAAGTACAGCTGCATATGGTGAAACAAATATCGAAGCGACAGTAACATTCAAAGATGGAACAACGAAAGAAGTAACAATTCCATTAAAAGTCAAAGACGTAACGCCGCCAACCATTACAGCTCCAACAGGAAATACAAACTGGGAAATGACGGCATTAGATAAAACTTTACCAAATATGGAGGTAAGGGCAGAAGATAATGTAAATGGAAGTGGAATTAAAACTGTCACTGTAACAGGATTACCCGATTATCTAGAATATGATAGTGCAACTAACACTATTAAATTTAAAACAGGAAAACAAGAAGTAGAAAAACTAACAGAAAATACTCCAAGTAAAGAATTTAATTTGAATATCCGTGTGGAAGACAATGCAGGTAATATAAGTGAAAGAACTGCGAAAATTACAATATCTTCAATAAGTGCGAAGACTAATCCACAACCAAACGATCAAACGGTAAACTACGGGCAAGTACCAAATCCAGAAGATAGTGTAAATAAACAAGAATTGCCAGATGGGACGACTGTGACATGGAAAACACCGCCGGTAGTTAAAACACCAGGTTCAACAACTGGTGAAGTAGAAATCACTTATCCAGATGGTTCAAAAGATGTAGTTACAGTAAATGTAACTGTAAGAAAAGTAAGCGAAGAATTTACAGCGACTGGAACACAAATTGAAGTAAATCAAAATGAAGAAGTAACATCCGATATGTTAAAAGGAGCAGTTAATGCGACTAATGCACAAGGTGAGAACGGTAATGCAAAAATCTCAAAAGTAGAATCAAAATCACCAATTAATACGACAACATATGGGGATCAAATAATTCAAGCCAAAGTAACATATATAGATGGTTCAGAACAAGATGTTACGATTCCATTGAAAGTAAAAGATGTTACAAATCCAACAATCCAAACACCAGCGGAAAATACAAACTGGGAAATGACGGCATTAGATAAAACTTTACCTGTGATGAAAATTGAAGCAGAAGATAATGCAAATGGAAGTGGAATTGCTACGATTGAAGTAAACAATATGCCATCATTCTTAACTTTTGATAAATCTACTGGAACAATTGTTTTCAAGGAAGGTGTACAAGAAGTACCGAAAATTGAATCTGATAGTATAACGTATGGAGTAACGATAATAGCTAGAGATAAAGCAGGAAATTCTATTTCAAAATTAGTAAATATAACAGTTTCGTCAATGCGAGGAAAATACAACCCACAACCGAAACCACAAATAGTAGACAATGGAACAGTACCAAACGCAGAAGGCAGTGTAGACAAAACAGGCTTACCAGAAGGTACGACTGTAACATGGAAGACAAACCCAGATGTAAGTACACCAGGAAGTCATCCAACAGTAGCGTTAGTAACGTACCCAGATGGAACAGTAGACGAAGTTGAAGTACCAATCACAGTAAAAGAACAAAAAGATACGTTTAACCCAACTGCGAAACAGCCAGGACAAACCGCAAAACACGGAAGTGATCCAAGCGCAGAAGGAAGTATCAATACAGAAGGCTTACCAAAAGGAACAACGTACACATGGGTAGAAAAACCAGATACAAATACAACGCCAGGAAATAAACCAGGAAAAGTATTAATCAC
>CALHQV010000309.1 GCA_938038035.1 uncultured Gemella sp.
TTAGTGAATATGTCAAATTAGAAAAAAGAGGACAAAATTATTTAGGTTTATGTCCGTTTCATAATGAGAAAACACCATCGTTTACTGTTTCTCCAGAGAAAAAAATAGCCCATTGTTTTGGATGTGGTAAAGGTGGAAATATCTTTCAGTTTGTATCGCTGATAGAAAATATTACATACAATCAAGCAATCGCTAAACTAGGAACAAGGTTAGGACTAGATTTAGAGTCAAATGATAATAAAGAAGCTAGTTACGATTTAAACAATGAATTGGATATAATGTACTATGGGCACAGGCTTTTAGCGGACTATTATAATTATATTCTGCTAAATACAAAAGAAGCGGAAGATGCGCTTAAATATTTATTAGATAGGGGACTAAGTGAAGATGTTATTAAACACTTTAATCTTGGCTATGCTCCTCGAGATAACAATATTGCTTTAAACTTTTTTAATTCGAATAAGATTAATTTGGATTTAATGGTTGAAGCGGGATTACTAGGAAAAAATGATAATGGAGATTATTATGATGTCTTTAAAGATAGAGTAATGTTCCCTATAAAGAATAACCAAAATCAAGTTGTAGCATTTTCGGGAAGAACAATGTCTTCGGATAAGAGTGTTCCGAAATACTACAATACGCATGAGACGAAAATTTTTGAAAAAAGAACAGTTTTATACAATTTTTCAGATGCACGTTCATTTATAGCTAAAGAAAATGAAGTGATTTTATGTGAAGGATATATGGATGTTATTAAGGCTCATCAAAATGGTATGAAGAATGCTGTCGCATTGATGGGTACAAACATAGATAATAATAAATTAAAAGAAGTTTTATCACTCGTAACAAAAATAACACTAAGTTTAGATAATGATGAAGCGGGTTCAAAAGCTCAGATAGAGATTGGAAACAGAATCATTCAAACAACTGACAATGTCTATAAGTTGAAATTTTCAGGTGCGAAGGATTTAGATGAATTTTTAACTGAAAAAAATGCTAAGAATCCTGATTTTGATGTTGAAAATTATTTAAGAAATAATAAAGTACACTTTATTAACTATAAAATTGAATATTGTAAAAATGATTCAAAAACTAATATTGAACAACGTATTAAATATAAAAACGAAATACTTGTTAATATTGCCTATGTGGAAGATGAATCATTAAAATATATATTGCTTACTAATTTGGCAGAGGAGTTCGGAATCGAACGACAAGTTCTTCTTAAAGAATTAGGTAAAGTGAATGTGAAAAGAAAGAAAGCAGCAGTAGAGTGGGTGGCGCCGACAAACCCTGAACTGTTGTTTAGAACAACAAATTATGACAAGAAAATGTGTAAATTATTTAAATACTTTTTTGTCGATAGATCATTATTTGTAGAAAAATATAACGATTTAGAAAAATGTCAATTTCCTCAAGAAGCTTTTGTGAATTTAATGGATTATTTGGTAATCTATTATAATAATAATTTAGAATTCCATATCCATAAATTTATTCACAGTATTGAGGATGATGAAGTAGTAAGGCTTGCAACATACATAGATGAAACAGATTTTCTAATTGAAGAAAATCCAACAGCTGATGTTGTAGGTGATTATATAAGCTATTTTTCAAATAAAAAAATGACGTTAAAAGAAATAAAAGATAGACTTAGAGTGGCTATTCAAGAAATGGATACTGAGGCTCAAAAAGAATTACTATTAAAGTTAAAAAAATATAAGAAATAGAGGAGAAGAACATGGCTAAGAAAGTAAAAGATTTTGAAACAATTAAAAAAGAATTGTTAGAAAAAGGTAAAAAACAAGGTGAGTTAACTCAAGAAGAAATTGTAGATGCTTTATCAAAATTAGATATTTCTTCAGAAGCAATGGATGATTTCTATGAAGAATTAAATAATGAAGATATTATTTTAATTAATGCTAACCACGAAGAAGAAGAGGAAGAAGAGTTAGACTTAGAAGATTTATCTGTTCCAGCAGGAATTAGAACTAATGACCCTGTAAGAATGTACTTAAAAGAAATCGGGAAGGTACCTCTATTATCAAAAGAAAAAGAACTAGAACTATCTAAAATTATCGAAACAGGAACTGAAGAAGAAAAAGAACAAGCTAAAAAAGATTTAGCTGAAGCTAACTTACGTCTTGTTGTAAGTATTGCTAAACGTTATGTTGGACGTGGAATGTTATTCTTAGACTTAATCCAAGAAGGTAATATGGGATTAATCAAAGCGGTAGAAAAATTCGATTACTCAAAAGGATTCAAATTCTCTACATATGCTACTTGGTGGATTCGTCAAGCAATTACTCGTGCTATCGCAGACCAAGCTAGAACTATCCGTATCCCAGTTCATATGGTTGAGACTATTAACCGTCTAATTCGTATTCAAAGACAATTACTTCAAGACTTAGGTCGTGAACCAAAACCTGAAGAAATCGCTAAGAAAATGAATATGACTCCAGAAAAAGTTCGTGAGATTTTAAAAATAGCTCAGGAGCCAGTTTCATTAGAAACACCAATTGGTGAGGAAGATGATTCACATTTAGGAGATTTTATCGAAGATAAAGATGCGCAATCTCCAGTAGAGCACGCTGCAAATGAATTACTAAAAGAGCAACTAGAAGAGATATTAGAAACACTTACTGATCGTGAAGAAAATGTATTAAAATTACGTTTTGGTCTGAAAGATGGTAAGACACACACTTTAGAAGAAGTTGGTAGTGCGTTTGGGGTTACTCGTGAGCGTATTCGTCAAATCGAAGCAAAAGCTATCAGAAAATTAAAACATCCATCTAAACTTAATAAACTAAAAGGATTCATGGAGTAATTTTAAAGTATTAAGTTAAATGTAAATAGAAAAAAATCAAGGTT
>CALHQV010000310.1 GCA_938038035.1 uncultured Gemella sp.
CTTTTTTTGAGATTACCCCTAGTTTTACATATTTGATAAATCTCGCTATCGAATTGTTTCTCTCTTCATTACGACCTTGTTCTATTCCCTCTACGTACTTATATTGCAATGCGTCTATATATGCATCATATTTTCTTGTCTTTTCATCATACATCTTCTCAAAATCACCTCATTTTCAGCGAACATTTTTTTAAAACCTCAAATCTTAATTAAGCTTGTAGATATTTTTCCAACTCTTTTTCTGTCATACCCAAATCTTGACATGCATCTTTTTTTGAGATTACCCCTAGTTTTACATATTTGATAAATCTCGCTATCGAATTATTTCTCTCTTCGCTACGCCCTTGTTCTATTCCTTCACTTCGTCCTTTTTCTATTCCTTGTTCTATTCCTTCATTTCGTCCTAACTCTAGTCCTTCTACAAACTTATATTGCAATGCATCTATATATGCATCATATTTTCTTGTCTTTTCATCATACATAGCTTTTTCCTCCTCACTCCAATTTTTATACTCCATCAAACTATCAGCACTCTCTATTATTTCATCTTGACTTTGAGTAAACGGCTGATTAGAAAATAATTCTAACCATCTTTTTTTATTGTAGTTTTCTCTTATATCCGGATTATATTTACTCAGCTCTAAAAATGCCATAGTTATTAAATTTCTTTTTTCTTTTATCCCTTTTACATCAACTTTTAGCTGTTTATTTGTATCATCATCTCTTAGACTGAAACTTCTTATTGCTCTATCATCGTCGAAATAATTTTTTTCTAGAATTGAAACTGAATAAACTGGTATTAACTCTGAATATATAGGACTAGTTCTACCTAGTTGTAATCTTATAGTATCCATATTTTTCGATACCTGATTACATATATACACCCATAATCTTTTTAAAAATTCTAACTGCTTAGCTACTTGTATCTCTATAATAACTTGAGTTCCATCATCTAACTCAGCCAAGACATCTAATGATGTATTATACAGTAATATCTCGTCCTCAAAACTTGAATGAATTTGAGTTCCATCTAAAATTTTTGTACATTTAACCGAAAGGCCTAGAATATCACTAATAAAAGCTGATGTTATCTCTGTATTTGAGAATATCTTTTTAGCTACTAAGTCTTCTGTTGGTTTCACATGTTCATGTCTAACTTTTTTCATAATTTCACACCTCCCAAATGTGATTAATTACAATCTCCTATATCAATATTATATCATAGTAACATTCTCTATACCATTGATTTATGGTATTTCACGGTTAATTTCTTTAGATTTTCAATTATAAATATGAACAACTATAATCTTTAATAATAATCACTTTCTCTTTCACAATTACCTTATCTATATTATAATATTTAATGAAAGAATTAATTAACCTTTTGTGTGAGTTATTTTATTTATACTACTAACTCACAGAACAACCTATTTAAGGAGTGAATTTTTTGGAAATTAATAGATTACATGTTGATTTTGATCTTCAGAGTAAGTACGAACCTAAAGGTGATCAGATTAATGCGATTGCCGAACTTACTGAAGGTTTAAATAACGGAGAAAAATATCAAACATTACTTGGTGCTACTGGTACTGGTAAGACATTTACAATAGCAAACATAGTGAAAAACGTAGGAAAACCTACCCTAGTTCTGGCTCATAATAAGACATTAGCTGGACAATTATACAATGAGCTAAAAGAATTTTTCCCAAATAACCGAGTTGAGTATTTCGTTTCATACTATGATTACTTCCAACCAGAGGCGTACGTTCCATCAACAGATACATATATAGAAAAAGATTCATCAGTGAATGATGAGATTGATAAACTACGACACAGTGCAACATCTTCATTATTCGATCGTGATGATGTTATTATCGTGTCGAGTGTCAGCTGTATATATGGTCTTGGATCACCGGAAGAATATTCATCTCTAGTACTATCATTACGTGTTGGTGATGAAATCAGTAGAAATAAAATAATGGAAAAACTAATCAGTATTCAATATATGAGAAATGATATTGAGTTTACTCGTGGTAATTTTAGAGTTCGTGGTGATGTAATTGAAATCTTCCCAGCTTCTCGTAGTGAAAACTCTGTTCGTATTGAGATGTTCGGTGATGAAATCGATCGTATTCGTGAGATTAATCCATTAACTGGTGAAGTACTAAGTGAACTTGAACATATCGCAATATACCCTGCCAGTCACTTCGTTGCTGGTGATGAAAAGACTAAAGAAGCGATTAAGAGAATTCGAGCTGAACTAGAAGAAAGATTAAAAGTTCTAAATATGGAAAATAAACTTTTAGAAGCTCAACGTCTTGAACAACGTACTAACTACGACCTTGAAATGATGGAAGAAATGGGATTCTGTTCAGGTATAGAGAACTACTCTCTTCATCTTACACTTCGTGAGCCCGGCAGTACTCCATACACACTACTAGATTACTTCCCTGATGATTGGTTACTAGTAGTCGATGAATCACACGTTACCCTTCCTCAAGTTCGTGGTATGTTTAACGGAGATAGAGCTCGTAAACAAGTGCTTGTTGATTATGGATTCAGATTACCAACAGCTCTGGATAACCGTCCTTTGAACTTCGAAGAATTCGAGAAAAAACTTAATCAAGCTATTTTCGTTTCAGCTACACCTGGAGATTTCGAATTAGAGAAAAGTACAAAAATTACTGAACAAATCATTCGTCCTACAGGTCTACTAGATCCAATTATTGATATTCGACCTGTTAGTGACCAAGTATTCGATATTACTAAAGAAGCTGAGAAGATTATCGCTAAAGGAGAACGTGTACTTATCACTACCTTAACGAAGAAAATGGCAGAATCGCTAACAGCTTACCTGAAAGAAAATGGTTTAAAAGTAGAATACCTACACTCTGATATTAAAACATTAGAACGTACAGAGATAATTAGAAATCTTCGACTTGGTAAATTCGATATACTAATAGGTATCAACTTGCTCCGTGAAGGTCTTGATATTCCTGAAGTATCGCTTGTGGCTATTTTGGATGCTGATAAGGAAGGATTTTTACGTGGAGATAAAGCTCTTCTTCAAACAATTGGACGTGCCGCACGAAATGCGAATGGTCGTGTAATTATGTATGCAGATAATATTACTCGAAGCATGAGAAAAGCGATTGATGAAACAAACCGTCGTCGTGAAATTCAAATGGCATATAACGAAGAACATGGTATTATCCCACAAACAATTATAAAAGATATTCGTGATTCTATTAGCGCTAAGAAAGAAGTCGTTAACGATGAAGAGATTCTTGAACTTGAAGAAACTGCAAATATCAACGATGATAATATTGAAGAACACTTAGCAGAATTAGAACAACAAATGTTCGCCGCTGCAGAAAAATTCGAATTCGAACAAGCTGCAAAACTTCGTGATACAATCGCAGAACTAAAAGAGAAATATAAACTATAGCATATAAACTTATAGGAGTAAGGGATTATTTTGACTCGTAATAATCCCTTGCTTCTATATTTTTAAGATTTTATTTTTTATAAAATTTATTCTATTAAAGCTTACAAATTTATTCTACTTTTATGTTTTTATGATATAATAAGGTATATTAGTTTTGTATCGTAGTTAACAATTTTCGGTCATAACTAAATTAAAATATGTGTATATTGAAATTTATACATTATAA